>JANOUN010000814.1:0-8091 GCA_031416875.1 Planctomycetota bacterium
TACGGACGGAACGAAGTCTGAGCCCCGATCGGAGTCTGTGGCAGGAGGTCCGCAATGCCGATGGTGTACAGCACCAGCACGGTGAGCGCTCCGCTGAGCATGCTTGTCAGAATGCCGCTTGAGTTCGCTCGCCGCCAGTAACACGCCATGACGGCCGGAACGAGAAACGTCGCCGCCGCTCCGGAAGTGCTGAACACGATGAATGCCTGCAGAAACTGCACTGGATTCCAGTTAATGACGACTGAAAGGAAACCCGCAAAAATCATCGTACACCATGCCGCAACGCGTAAGCGATTCCGATCCGCAGCGGGATTGTAGAAACGCTGATAGATATCCCGGACCACGGCGGAGGACAGCACAACCAGATACGAACTGACTGTAGCCATCACGGCACCAAACGGAGCGGCAAGAATCAATCCGGCCACGAACGAACCCGCCGGCCATTTGCTCGTCGTCATTAACGCCAAACGCGGAATGATCTCATCCGTTTTTTCCAGGTCCGGAATCAGTGCTCGACCACAGATACAGATGACGATCAACGGCAGGTAGATCCCCATGTTATAAAGACTCAACAGGTAAATCGATTTGCGAATCACGCTCGTGTCCTGACTCGCCATCAGTCGGACCAGTCCCGCAGGGGTTCCGACGCCGCCCCAGACCCAGACGATAAAAAACGAAATGGCCAGTGACAACGGCAGGAAATCGGACGCTCCTTCGCCACTGCTGTACCCCGGTCCGGTGACATACCCTGGACCCGTATTCTTCAGCGACGTCAGCGTCGCGTTTTCGAGTCCGCCCGCCGCCGTCAGCGAAGCGTAGAGCAGGATCATAATGCCGACGAACATCAAGAGGCTCTGAAACAGGTCTGTCCAGACAGCGCCCAGAAAACCACCGATCAGCGTATAGCCGACGACGGTACTTGAAAAAATCAGCAGTCCGATGTGATACCGCGTCAGCTGGATTTTGTACCACGGCAGAATGATGTCATATGTGATTTCCGACGCGGGGGTTACGTCTTCGGCCATCGACAGCTCGGACGAATCCGGCCAAGCCAGTTGCATCACAATCGCCCCGGCTTTGAACTGCGCGAACATCAGGAACGACATGTAGAGCAGCAGAAAGATTGTGCAGGTTAATCCCACGGCGGGGCTGTTGAAACGAGTCCGGAACAGATCGGGGACCGTGATCGCTCCCGTGCGGCGACTTAAATGAGCCAAACGCTTGCCGATGATGCCGAAACCGGTGATCGGGACAACCATGTAACTGCCAATCCACAATGCCACGATCCAGCCGTGTTTGTAGACCAGTGACGGAAATCCCATGAATGTTCCGCCGCTCTGGACGGTAGCGGTCAACGCCAGCGCCCAGGCTCCCAGTCCTCGATTGCCGAGAAAGAAGCCTTTGATGAATCCGCCACTCTGAGTCGCACGATTGGCCATCACGCCGATCCAGACCGATCCCAGAATGAACAGAACCAGCATCGACATCGCGCCGTAACCAGCACGGGGCGCGGGCGGATCGACGGCCAGGATCAGCAGCCGGTCCGTAAGGTTGTCGAATTGGAGGAGAGTTCCTTCCAGCATGGTTCAGCCCCCCAATCCAAGGTCGTCGGCATTTTCAACGTCCTCACCCAGATGCCCTTCACGAAACAGCAATGCACTAAACAGGCATGAAACGACTGTACAGACGCACCACGGAACGACGATTCCCCAGAAGATCCAGTCAGGAAATCCGTAGACGAATTTCAGATCTTCGATTGGCCGATTATAGCCCATGCGATAGCAGACGGTGATCGTCCATGTCATGGCAATCAGCCAGACACTGACGACAACAATGGCTTCACGAAATGAAGAATTGACGACGGGATCCTGTTGGCGTGTCATGGGGTGGGACCAGGCTGGAGAGTGAAAACGGGGACCGAATCGTACCCGAACTCGCCCGACTTCGGAGCGATCTGGCACCGCTTTTCTACAGATTCCGCGAACGCCTGGCGAATCCCCGTGTCGCAGGGCATGTTATTCGGAGTGAGCTGGTCTCCGGCGACTGCGGCTTTGGCACGGCTGGCCAGTTTGTGAAGTTGTAGGGTGTGACAAGCGGCAGCGCAGGCACACCATGTCTGTAGATTCGGTGTGCCTGCGCGTTGCTTGTCACACCCTACAGATTGCGCATCGTCAATAACTGGCCGACCGTGACGGCTTTGGGTTAATCGATTCACTCCGTAACGTCGGCTGTATACAATCTGGATTCGGTCGGCTGTAATTACCTGGCAGATTCTAAAAGGATATTTCAACTTGGGTGATCCAAAACGAGATTCGCTGAAAGTCGGCAGTCAACGCGCCATTCTTGTGGGGGTGTTTCGTCCGGATGATGCTTTTGCGAGGACTGGCGCGCTCGATGAACTTAAGGGCCTTGTCCGAACGGCTGGGGTCGAGGTTGTCGGCGAAATGACGCAGCTTCGTGAGTCGCCGCATCCTTCCCTCTGCATCGGTCGCGGAAAGCTGGAAGAACTCAAAGAACTGGTGCTGCAGACTGACGCTCAGGTTGTCATCTTCGACAACAACCTTACCCCGTCGCAGGGCCGCGCATTGGAACAGTCGCTCGAAAAGCCGATTGTGGACCGCAGCGAAGTGATTCTGGATATTTTCGCGACGCATGCCCGTACACACGAAGCCATGCTGCAGGTTGAGCTCGCTCAGTTGATGTATTTCCGCACTCGGCTGAAGCGTATGTGGACACACCTGGAACGTCTCGGTGGCGGTGGCCTTGGCGGTCTGGGGGCCGGTCGTGGTCCTGGTGAAAAGCAGCTGGAAACCGACCGACGATTGATTGACAAGCGCATTTCGGAGTTGAAGAGCAAGCTGCACGACGTGGAATCCCGTCGGGTTCGTACTGTTTCATTGCGGCGTGAACAACCTACGGTGTCCATCGTGGGCTATACAAACGCTGGCAAGAGTACATTGATGCGTGCGCTGACTGGTGCGGATGTGCTGGTCGAAGACAAACTGTTTGCAACGCTGGATACGCGTACTCGTCGCTGGAAGCTGCCAAATTTTGGCGATGTCTTGTTAAGTGACACGGTCGGTTTTGTCCGCAACCTGCCGCACCATCTGGTCGCGTCGTTCCGATCAACTCTGGAAGAAGCTCGGCACGCGGATCTGTTGTTGCACGTTGTGGATGCCAGCAGTCCGGAAGCCGAACGCCAGATTCAGACGGTGTATAAAGTCCTCGATGAGATCGGTATTCAGGTGAAAAACGTGCTGCTGGTATTGAACAAAGTTGATCGAGTCGAGGATCAGTCGATGGTCGATATCCTGCGGCGGCATTACGACGACACGGTCACGATCAGTGCGGCCACCGGCATGGGACTGGATAAACTGGGAGAAATCGTTGCCGAACGACTCTCGGGCGGATTCGCGGAGATCGAGATTGAGGCGAGTGTCGGGAACGGTCGGTTGCTGGCCTGGCTGACTCAACACGCGGAAGAACTCAGCCGCACCTATACCGACGAAACATCGGCACGCGTCCGGATGCTGTGCCGCATCCCGCGTCAGGCGATCGGCCAAATCCCGGGTGAAGACGTGACAATCGTTGAGCATGCGGCAGCATCATCGCTGTCCTCTTTGAACGAAAGCCCCCGGGCAAACCAGGGATAAATCGCAGGCACAACGAGCGCCGTCATCAGTACAGGACGCAGACGGGACAGAGCGGTTTCACGCGTTGCTTCCGGCAATGGCATTCGCTGTTTTCGCAGATGCTCGGCTGCACTGACCCTCCGCCAGTTCATCGAGCGGAACGGGCTTGCCGCCAGCTTCTGCCACAGGCAGCTGTTTGAGCCGGTCGATTTCTGATCGCCAATTGTCCGGAATGCGGACACGAATCGGAAACCGCGCGCGACCTTCGAAAATAATACCGACCTCGCGGCCTCCGAGCGCCTCAACAACATCCATCACCTGCTGTGCTTCAATGCCATAGCGCGCCAGCGCCGCGCGATCGGGGACGATGGTCACGGTTGTCAGATTCGCCTGATAGTCGGCTTTGACGTCGGCCGCACCCGGGATTGAGCGCAGCGTCCGCTCAAGATCTTTCGAGAGCCTCGCCAGTGTTTCCAGATCGTCGCCGTAGATCAGGACGGCCACGTCGGCCTTGACGCCAGCCACCAGCTCATCGACCCGCATTTCAATGGGCTGCGTGAACCCAAAGGCCACGCCGGGAACCTTGCTGTTGAGCCTTTCAGACATCTCTGCAATCAAGTCGTCGCGCGGGATTGCCATGGCTCTGATCAAACCTGCTCGAAAACTGCCCAGCATCACCAGCAGCACGACGATCACAGGAACGCCGCCTTCGAAGAGATTCTTCAGCACAGTGTTCAGCGTGCGTCCGATCAATGCGGAGCGGTCGTCGATGATTTCGAGACGTACGCCGTGAGGCAGCGTTTTCTCAATCGCCGTGATGCGTTCCTTGACGCAAGGCCATCGGCGAATAACCTTCGCCCCGCACTTCAAACTGCAGAATCTCTCCCAGCGCGGTCGTCAGCGGACCCATTTCCTGGGTTCCGTATCCAGCGGGAATCAGCGAAGCCGCAGCGCTCATGCGTTCCGCCACAAGCTGTCTTGCGCGATAAATCTCCGTGCCTTCCTCAAACACGATGGTCACGACGGAGATCCCGAACTTCGAAACGCCGCGGAGTTCTTCCACATCAGGCAGGCCACCCATCGTGACTTCCACGGGCTGGGTTACGTAGCGTTCGACTTCCACCGGCGAAAGTGAACCGGCATCGGTGATCACAGTCACCTGGACATTCGTCATGTCCGGGACCGCGTCGATCGGCAGGTGCAGCGCGGCGTTCAGACCTGCGAACGCCATCAACGCCGTGCCTGTCAGCACCAGAAATCGATTTTCAAGGGTCAGTTTAATGACTTGAGCGAGCATGTTTTCTTACCTTTAGCGTTTTATTTTGGAGAGCGGCAGGGCGTCAGTCCTCCGAGTCGAGTGTCAGTGTGTGGACTCGGAGGGCTGACGCCCTGCCGCTCACCCTGACACAACCACGCTATTCTTCGCCCTGCAGCAGCATTTCGCTTTTCAGATAGAATCCGCCGCTCGCCACAACTTGCTCACCCGCAGACAGGCAGCTTTAAGCTTCTCCGTCGGCAATTTGACAAACGTTGAACCCCCAGGCTCCGCGACGCCTTCATTTATCGCCGCAGAATGATCGGCTACGGTGGACTCTGTCGCTGGAAAATAATGTTTTCCGACGTAAACGGCGACCGCGGCCACAACGAGAACAATCGCCACAATCAATGCACGTAACTTCATGGGTGAGGCACCTCTGTGAAAACCTGCGGCTCAAAGCCCAACGGCTGAGCACACGCAAAGCAAGACTCGCCGGATCGTCGGCGACGCACAGAGACTCACGTTTAGACCAGGCAAACGCCCGTCACCGCCGACAGCGGAATCTCGCTCAGCAGCGTCTGCAGAAACGAGCGAGGCGCGGTCGTGGCTGGCTGAGGTACATGTTTCAGAATCATAACGTCAGATACGAAGCGGTCTGCAGCAGCACGCAGGGTGAGTTGCATCGTCTGTGCTTCGGAGGATTCAAAGGACAACGCCGCCGACGCACACGCAAACAGCTGCAGTTCTGATGTCGCTTCGTCTCGCACAGGGCACTGATCGCCGGTCAGGTCTTCAGGAAATGCCAGGTGCCAGTGCAAACCCACGATCTCGTCGATCGGTTCCCCTTCGTGAAACGCCTGAGAGTGTTTGTTCTGCAATTCCGAGGATGTCATCGCATGATGATCATGCAACACAGGCACCGGCCCACGCCAGGCGCAAATCAACAGGCTGATCACCTGTTGCAGCGTTCTGTGATTGTTGACGAATTCGGACCCGAAGTCTTCCCGGATGCACGAAATATACGGCGAGTCAGCAATACCCCCGACAGGAGTCAAACCTCTTGCCTGCGCCTGAGGAAGGGACGCGTTGTTACTTTGCGTGCTGTTATACCTTGGCGCGGGCTTCGCCCGCAACCCATCGTCGAAATCGGGACACAAGAACAGTGTTGTCATTCGCGCAGGAACAACATGCGGCAGAAAAATTGATGGCAGAAAAATGAATTGCAGAAAGACCTCAATGCGTGGTCTGTATTTTTCTGCCCCTCATTTTTCTGCCAGACCTGACTCCTGCAAACAGACACCTGAAAACAATTCCGCGGGCAAACAGGAAATCTGGCGAGAAATATTCTCAGAAAAACAATACTCTCAACGTTTGCTGAGCGGAGCAGCGGCGGTTGATTGAGTTACTGAAGGAAAAGCGGCAGGCGGTCATCAGTCACGCGGTCACCAAGGGCCTGAACCCCAATTCCCCCATGAAGCCCTCCGGCATCGAATGGCTCGGCGACGTCCCGGAACATTGGGAGGTAAAGAAGCTCAAGAAAGTGGCGTTTGTCCGGACCGGTGTGGCAAAAGGCAAACACCTGACGGGCCGTGACACAATCACGGTTCCGTATCTCCTCTGATGGACATGCCTGTGATCATACCTCCGGCCGATGAACAACACACAATTCTCAATTTCATTGATAAGGACAACCGGGCAATTCGACGCGCTGCTGTTCGAAGCCGAACGTGCCATCGACCTGCTTCAAGAACGCCGCACGGCCCTGATCTCCGCTGCCGTCACCGGTAAAATCGACGTACGTGAATTTGCCAACGTGGAGGCCGCATGAAGTTCATGCGACGTGTTGGAGCGATAAACATCCGGATGATCGCTTCATGCAGATTCGTAAGGTCGCTATCATTGACACAAAGGAGCAAGACATGCACGACAAGTCCCATACAAAAGATCCAGAGCTCGATTTGCCGATGGCTTCTGGTATCGCTTTCCAGGCTGCTGGGTTAGAGGCAATTGCGAAGTGTGATCCTGTCATCGAATCATTCGACGGAAAACTGTTCGAATTCCTCCCCGACGGCACACGTCGGGTGATCGGGAGCATCAAGCCACCGACGACCTATCCACCAGATACAAAGATCGACCTGCTGTGACCGATCCGACACCAAGGATGAGGATGTTCGCCGGGCCAAACGGTTCGGGCAAGAGTACGTTAAAGCGATACCTGTCGAAACAACTCCTGGGAATTTACCTCAACGCCGACGATCTGGAATCATCGATCCGCACGAACGGTCGCCTTTGTTTACCCGACTATGGGGTCAGCGGATCGGCTCGCCGGCTTTATGACTTTAGGCTGGGCTCCCACTGGCTTCGCGAGGAAGGCATGTTGGAAGCCGTTGAAACGGTGACACGGGGCCGCCGCGGGTGACACGCTGTTGAGCCGTCTGCGGCAGTCCATCGATCAGCAGGGCACGCTGCATGTCCTGCGGCACGGCTTCGATGTGCTCGGTCTGCGGAAAGAAATCAAGCTGGCTCAGTTCAAACCCGCTCTGGCCATGAACCCCGACATCATGTCACGCTATGCCGCCAACCGCCTGCGAGTCGTAGGGCAGGTGCGGTATTCGCTCCACAATGAAAACAACCTCGATCTGGTGTTGTTCCTCAACGGCGTGCCGATCGCGGCGGTGGAACTGAAGACGGATTTCACTCAGAGCATTGATGATGCCGTGGACCAGTACCGTTTTGACAGCACCCGTCTCCCAAAGGCCAGAACCCGGAACCGCTGCTGTCGTTTCCCAACGGTGCTTTGGTTCACTTTGCCGTGAGCAACAGCGAAGTCCGCATGACGACGCGGCTGGATGGCACCAGGACGCGTTTCCTGCGGAAGCAGATTGTTCGAGCGTCAGTATCAGGACGGCGGGATCACATCAGCACGAGACGGGTGCGTTCAGGCGTGAATGCCCGTCTGCACTCGCAAAGCGGCAGTCACAATCCTTCACACCTATGCTTGCTTTGCCACACGGCGTTTGACCTTCATTGTGCCAGCTTGAAATTTTGCACAATGCACCTGCCGCGATTGCTGCCTGAAATCCACCGTAACGGCATAGCCCAGCGATTCCGGGTTCTGGGCAGAAAAGGCTGAAAGCAAGTTTACGTCATGATCATAAAACATTGAGTTGAAACGACCACTCCTCCGCGTTTTCCATTCAA
>JANOUN010000815.1:0-2560 GCA_031416875.1 Planctomycetota bacterium
CACCTACGCCCGGGAGAATGATTCCATCCACTTGATCAAGCGTTTCCGCAGAGTGCGAAACAAAGGCTTCCAGTCCCGCGTGGCGACAGGCCTGTTGAATACTGAAGAGATTCCCCAGCCGATAGTCCACGATCTGGATTCGTGCTCCCCCGGACATCATGCAGTCTCCGTGCGGCAGGCAATGCGTGCGGAGGCCAGATGTTGCTTTACCTCACCAATAGTCGCGGGAACAATGTGAGTTACTGTGCGTCCGCTTTTCAAAAACTCTCGATTTCCTTCGGAGCCATCGTGGGACCCGACAGACATTGATCTCACGGCGGAGTAATGAAGCATGCTGCCGATGGCAACTGCGTCAACTCCGCTCGAAGTCACGACCTCCGAAATATGTTCAAGCTTGCCTGGGCCACCATGAGCAATCACCGGGATGGACACGGCGCTGGCAATCCTGGAAGTGAGGTCCAGATCGAAGCCGCTTCCAGTTCCTTCCCTGTCAACAGAGGTTGCAATGATTTCGCCAGCTCCCAGGGATTCTGCCCTTGCCGCCCATTCGACGGCATCAATGCCGGTGTGTTCTCGACCATTGTCGGTGTACAGCAGGTACTGACCATCCGGCTGCCGAATCGCTTCGATTGCAACGACAATCGTGGAGGAACCGAAACAACGAGATGCCTGACGAATTAATTCAGGACATTGAATCGCAGCGGTATTGATCGAGACCTTGTCTGCTCCGGCCGCCAGAACGTTTGAAATATCGCTCAGACTGCGCAAGCCCCCGCCAACTGTCAGGGGAATGAAAATGTCGCTGGCTGTCCGTGAGATGATCTCGCAGAGACTGTTTCGACCGTACAAACTTGCGACGACGTCCTGATAAATGAGTTCGTCAATTCCAGCTTCGTAGTAATGCCGGGCAAATTGTTCGGGCCGCCCCAGAACCCGGAGCCCTTCAAGGTGGATTCCCTTGACCAGGTTTGCGCCCTTGATATCCATGCGTGCGATCACGCGAACGAAGCCCATACAAATCCTGTACTAACGGATTCCCAACGATTTCGGGTAACTTGAATATGGGAAACACTCGCAACCGGCATTTACAGTGAACCGCTTGGTGGCATGAGCATAGTGACGAAACAGGATTTGCGGAAAGATCATTTTGCCGGGTGTCTCACGCCATGCAATCCAGCCCACACCACGTGACGGCGTTACGGTCACCACGTTTTGGTCTTGACTGTCGAGGGCCTTCTTCTGTACCAAACGGGGTTTTGGAACGTTGCGAGAAAACTCAGTGCCGTCTCCGGACAGCGCCTTGGCTCACAAATCAGCTCCCGGCACTTCACGGGAGCGATTTTCCTGACTCTACCGGATTCTCTGTGCTGGATGTTTGAACCACGAATCGACACGAATCAACACGAATTGTTAAGCATTCCATTCGTGTCTATTTGTGTTCATTCGTGGTTCGTGGTTCCCGGTCTGGAAACCTCGCTTCAATTGGCGAACACATAGAAAACGGTACAGTCAGCGAATTTTAATCATTTTCAGCAATTGTGCGGAAGCTGGGCACAATTCTGTGAAGCGTTCCAAAAACACGTCAGGATGACGGGTCCAGCAGACACAGGGATGGGTAGTCATGGTCAATATCCTCGGATGCACGTTTGCTCGAGGCGGATCCAAAGGGGTTCCCGGCAAGAATATTCGGATGCTGTGCGGACGGCCGTTGATCGGGCACGCCATTACTGCAGCGCTCGCGAGCCGCTACCTGCCACGACAGATCGTTTCAACGGACTCGCCGGAAATTGCTGCCGTCGCACTGGCCTGTGGTGCAGAAGTACCATTCCTGCGCCCCGCACATCTGGCAACCGACACCGTTCCGGAACGTCTCGCGTGGAGGCATGCCATCACAACAATGGAGGAGCTGGAATCCTCTCGAGTGGACATCCTTGTCAGCGTTCCCCCGACCTGCCCGCTTCGCGATCCCTCGGACATCGACCGCTGCGTGGAAACGCTGCTGGAATCTGATGCAGACATCGTTGTCACGGCAACCGCAGCATCAAGCAACCCTTACTTCAGCATGATTTCCTTCGATGACAACGGTTATGCAAAACTGGCGGCTTCACCACCGGGCCTCGTCACTCGACGGCAGGACGCGCCAGCCGTGTATGACCTGACAGCGGTGAGCTACGCAGCTCGGAGAGACTCGGTCATGAATCTGGATTCCATCTTTCATGGCCGCGTCAAAGTCGTCATTGTTCCCCGGGAACGTGCAGTAGATATCGATACCGAGCTGGATTTCGATCTGGCCGAGTTACTGCTGCAGCGGAGAGCCAGCGAAGATTCCAGAACTGCCCGTCGGCGACGCGCAGCCTGATTTCAGTCGCATCAATGGATCCTGCACAGAGTCTGCCATTCAAGGAATGAAGAAATGAACACCCGCATGACGCATCTCCAGATCGCACATCGAACGGTTGGCGACCAGCAGCCTTGCTTCCTCATTGCCGAAGTGGGAGTTAACCATAACGGCCGGCTGGATCTGGCACTTCAATCCATTGACGTCGCGGCCGAGGCCGGC
>JANOUN010000816.1:0-3969 GCA_031416875.1 Planctomycetota bacterium
GATGACCCGCCAATGCGTAGGCCAGAGTGCTCTTCCCGGAACCGTTCGGGCCCATCAGAGCATGAATCTCCCCCTGGCGAATCTCCATGTTCACGCCATTCAGAATAGGCGTCTCACCCACCGAAACATGAAGATCAGATATTTTTAAGACACTGTTCATTGCGTTCGCACTTCCTCACAGACACCAGGAGTCCGGCTCAGATTGAAGCCATCACCCTGGTGGAAAAACATTCAACGGGATTCAGTCAGACTTAATTCAACTCATCAAGCCGGCAGTGGCAGTGCCGCTGGTTTATCACACATTCAGCGCCGAGTAACCTGAATGATGCGGGACCGGCAATGCCGTTTCGCCACGGGTCACCTTGCGAGCTTTGATCTTGTCCTGAATTCTCATCAGGCCTTCCAGCAGCGCCTCCGGCCGCGGAGGACATCCGGGAACATACACATCCACAGGGACCACAAGGTCTACCCCCTTGACGACATGATAACCGTGTTTGAAGTACGGACCACCGCCGACTGTGCAAGCACCCATCGCGATGACGTACTTTGGGTCCGGCATTTGTTCATACAGACGACGTACGCGACTTGCCATCTTGAAGGTGACCGTGCCCGCCACGATCATCAGGTCCGCCTGACGAGGAGTCGCACGGAACGCTCCGGCTCCGAACCGGTCGATGTCATACCTGCTGGCACCTGCAGCCATCATCTCAATCGCGCAACACGCCAGTCCGAACGTCATCGGCCAGATGCTGGACTGCTGGCCCCAATTCAGGGCCTGCTCCATCGTGGTCGTGATCATGTTTTCTTCGAATCGACCTTCAATCCATGTCATGTCGCTCAAACCTCTTCTTGAAACCGCTCTCAAACACACGTAAAGCACTGACTGAACCCCGCAATTGCCACGTCACAGGAAGTGCAGCCCGCACTCTATCAGCATGAACTCGTCTTTCAATCGCGCGTGGAACTTTCCAAACTCTGACCAGCCGCCACTGGCACTTCCAAAACCTGAAATTCACAGCAGCTCTGGCCATCGCGACAACGTGACCGAAACTGTACCGGGGCCCCCAGCACCTGTTCCAACACACGCCGCTCCACCTGACATATGGCTTCATCCACATCTGCCAGCATCGGAAACGGACACGATGTCTCCCGAAGAATCCGCAACCCTCCGGAACGATCACTCTCCACGTTGAATCCACTCGACTTCATTTCATCGGCCAGCTGGTCAAGCCGCTCATCGATCGACTCGCAGCCGACCAGTTGCTTGCGAAATCGTTCCGCCAAAGCATTCTGAACGCGACTGATCAGTACTTCTCGCACCGGGGCATCTTCGTAACCAGCAATTGCCTCCCACAGTACAACCGCCAGCTCACGGTAGTTTTCCCCCAATTCGCGAAGCCCTTCAGGCGTAATACGGTACAAATGTCTAGGCCTGCCCCTCAACTGCCCCTGCAGTTCCGAGATCACAAATCCCGCAGACTCCAACCGACTGATCCGCTGCCGAATCGCGTTTCGAGTCACCCCTAAGACATCGCAGAGTGTTTGAACATCACCACTTGCTGCCTGATGCAGGTGCTCAAGGATCTCGCGATCCCGTGCATCAAGGGGTGAGGACATCTGAAAACTCCGAAAAATCGACCGCAACAAGCTTCATGGTGAATATCAAGGTCTCGCTTCCGGACCAAGTATCGCCATGATGATACGCGGCGATGTGTATTTGGCAATTAACGTTGCCAAATATGCCTGAAAGTGAGACACCATCCTCAGGCATCAGTCCGCGACTGCAAATGTTCAGCAAATGCAACATCCTCAACACCATGATGTGGCCCAATCGCAACGTTGGCTGGAACGTCCGTTCGACACGATTCGAGAATGATGTTTGCGCAAGTTATTTGTTCAGAATCACTTACGTCGCTGTTAGGTCGCAAGTTGGCAAATCGTCTTCGATCGGGTTCACCCTTTGCAACGTTGATTGAGTCCCCTCAAGCACGATGTACCGTGGGCACCCTGGATTGGAAGAAGGCTGAGATGAGTTCAAAAAAAAAGCAGCGTCTGACCGTTCGCACCATGGAAGATTTTGCGATTGTTGCACTTGACGATATGGAAATCTGGGACGGTGCAGACTTGGCACTCATCCGCGAAGCACTCACCCATCTAATCGAACGGGATGGATTCCGAGCAATCGGCGTCGATCTGTCGGCGGTGAAGTATATTCCGAGCGGTTTTTTCGGGATGTTGTTTGAATGGTACGAGCAGGGCCTGAGAGTCCGCTTGTATTACCCGCAGAAAAACGTTGAGCAGATGCTGTGGTTCCGCATGTTCTTCATCAGCGACGATGAAGGTGCGTATAAACTCAACGATGACGAAATGCGCGGCAATTCACCAAACGAGCAGGTCGCCTACCATCGCCGCGAATTCATGGCGGATGACGAATCACTTGACGATGATGATATCGAAGTTCAGATCAAGTCCGTCCGCTACGGTATTCGCGCACAGGTCTGATTCCATCGAAGGCTTGCCGGCTTCAGGGGGTTTGCGTTAGATTTCGTCAGTTCGGGTGGTTTGCCGGTTCTGGCAAAGCATCACAGCGGACATAAACAACAAAGGGCAGGAGGCCGTTTCTTATGACTACTTCACATGGGCGCAGAATACAGAGTCGCCGCGCGCTGGCCATTATAGCGTGGGTGTCGCTGGTCATCATTGCCGGACTGCTCTGGTACGGGCAGGAAGAAGATGTCATCCGGATTCAGGCATGGGAACCTGCCGCGTTGCTGCTGTCTGGATACTCGGCGTTTCTGGCAGTTTTTGGCTGGCTGCTGTTTGCGCCTGAGAGAAAATCGGCAGAAGAATCACCCGCTCTCTTTTTCTCCGGCATGTTGACACTTATACCGCCCTGCTTTATCGCTTATCACCTGATGCCGCCTTCGTCACCACTCCGGGGTTGGCTCACGCTGGGTGTGTTCGTGTTTGGGCTGTTTGCGATCTTAAGTCCGCTGCCAGCAGAAGTGTTCGCTGTTCCACGCGATCGAAAGTCGTACCTGCAGCCGCTCACCGATAGCTACCTTTCCGTCATTGATGTCGAAGAACAGCAACTGGACTTTCAAAGCCTGGTGCCGCGTTCCTATTACTCGCTCACCACACCAGACGTCGCACGAGCACCTGCGACATCCGGGAGCACTGCGCGCGATCCGTGGACCGATCCGTTTTATGGGACGGGGCGTGCGATGAAAGAAGTCGGTTCCGCGCGACGATCGAAGCATTCAGAAAGCCGATCTCATGGTTCTGATCCACGATCGGAGTCGGCACATTTGCGAGAATCGGTTGCACAAGAATCCAGTCAGGATGCGACATACCGCGATGAAAGTGATCGTGACTCAGAAAGCCGCGGCCGGACACTGAAGGACGATCGCGATCGACCGTTGCCTCCATCTCGAGAAACGCTGCGAGCATCTGGTCTGGGATATCCGTTGCCGCGAACCAGCGTGCCGCCTGTGCCACTAATGCCGCGTGCCATTCCTTCCGAATCTGCAATTCCGCCGAATTCAGGTGTGTCGCGACCTCCGATGACCGCGCGTTCTGCCTTCGCTCCGCGCGAATCAAGAGCGCCCAATTATCAGCCACAATCCACAGCGCCGGTGACCAGCATCGCTGAGAGCGGAGTATCAGGGACAATCCAACCAATCGCAACATCGGCGTCCACTACGGCCACACGCCGACCTTTGACGGAACCTGGCACGCGACCCGCGGCACCTGTCGGATTCCAGACGCCACACGCCTCACGGCCCATCACTTCATCACCGCCGCCCGTGCCTCGGGAGCAGGCGATTCGACTGGCAGTACCGGTGGCTGATCCTGCATTGGAACCTGGAACAATTGCTGCGACGACTCCGCTGGCTTCAGCGGCAAGTTACGATGACGTTTTGAAGTCTGCCATCCCCGAATTCCGGGCGATCACCGAGCCCGCTCCAC
>JANOUN010000817.1:0-3467 GCA_031416875.1 Planctomycetota bacterium
TCCTGAATGCGGTAGCGTTCGTCGGATTCGAACGGTTCAGGACCCATCGGCGTATCGCGGGCCATGAATTCTTTACCCATGACGGTCCCCGTGCGGCGAACTTTGGCCTGCATGTCAATGACTGCGGCCAGCAGCTGCTCAGGACGCGGCGGACAGCCAGGGACGTACATATCGACCGGGATAAACCGGTCAACCCCCTGGACCACTGCATACGTATCGAACACACCGCCTGTGCATGCACAAGCCCCCATCGAAATACACCACTTCGGTTCGGGCATCTGCAACCAGATGCGCTGCAGTACAGGCAGCATTTTCATAACAACTCGGCCCGCCACGATCAGCAGATCGCACTGGCGCGGACTGAAGCGCATGACTTCCGCACCGAATCGGGCGAGGTCATGTCGCGACGCCGCAGTCGCCATCAGTTCGATGCCACAGCAGGCTGTGGCAAAAGGCATCGGCCACAAACTGTTGGAGCGAGCCCAGCTGGCCGCCGCATCCAGTTTGGTCATGAAGATATTTTCGGGGAGACCTACCGCCATCGAAACACTCCCTTCCGCCATGCATAAACCCACGCCAGTGCCAGAGTCGCCATAAAGACAAGCATGACTCCAAACACCGTATCGCGAAGTTCCGGGGGAATTCCCAGCTCACTATAGGCGCTCACGGCCCACGGGTACAAAAACAAGAGTTCCACGTCAAAGACGAGAAACAAAATTGCCACAAGATAAAAGCGTACGTTAAACGGCTGTCGCGCGTCGCCAATCGGGTCCATACCCGATTCGTACGGCATATCCTTGACGGGCGTGTGTTTGCGAGGACCCAACGTATGGGCCAGCAACAGGTTGGTAATCACAAACCCAACCAGAATCGCCCCATAGACGAAAAGCGGCGGAAGATTCGGAAGATCCACAAAACACCCTTTTTTGCAGGTCCTTCCTGCCGGAAAGGACTTCAACGCTTTCTGCACCAACAAGAACAGCCATGCCACCCTGAACAACGATTAAATCAACACCCCGCTAGCGGTCTTGTGGATTTAGTGATTTTTGGGGTTCATGATCATACCAACCCGATGCGCCAGCGAGGAATTCAGCCGTTTCTGCCTCGCTGGCGCTTCGGGTTGGTATTAAATCAACACCCCGCTAGCGCCATTTCGCTCACGCAGCGAACATTTCGACCGCGGTCACGGTGGGATACGTCCAAACACAGGTTGAATCAAGCCCAACGCCCAACTCACTCCGAATCATCTCGCTTTCGGAAAAGGTTTGGATCGCTCTCAGGCGCAGGCGAAACGCTGCAACGACGCCTGCGGCTTGCCGTTAAACGATTTAGCCGACAGTCCTCGTGGCTGTGGGGGAGAACATTTCAAACACACTGCCAACGAGTCGGTCATCCGACTTTTTCTGTCGCACGGGTGCGCAGAGAAACTGCCGTTGACCTGAATCGCCAATTGAGGCAAGACTGCGTTGCATTATAAATGTAGTAGATCGTTCGTCTGCTCGATCACCAATGGGCACGCAGTGCATGTCCGCCAGAAAGCTTCAAATGAGCGTCAGCGTTCAGAACGTTTCCGATCCAAACACCATTGGAAAATCCCAGGCACGCCGCTCACGTCGAATTTCTGTCGCTGGACGATACTCGGTCCTGCTGGAAATCTGTGCCACAATTGTGATCTGCTTTACGGTCTTGCGAATGGCGATGCTGCTGTGGTTCAGTGAACCGTCGGAACTCAGCATTTCCGAATGGGGCCTGGTTTTTGTGACGGGATTGCGATTTGACCTGCTGGTCACACTCTGCGCTGCTTTTCCGCAGTTGATCTTTCTGACACTCATCCGAAATCCGAGATCGATGGGACGATTTTCGCGAGTCTGCCTTGAGTTTCAATGGCTGGCGGGTTTCGGGATGTTGTTTTCAATCATCCTGGCCGAATGGCTGTTCTTCGACGAATTTCGGACACGGTTCAACTACATCGCTTTCGAGTATCTTGTGTATCCCACGGAAGTCTGCTGCAATATCTGGGAGTCCTATCAGACTGGCAAAATTCTCACCGTGGTGGTCCTGCTGGGGGTTGTGCTCTACGCTTTCCTGCGTGAGCGTTACCTGCTGCGGATTCAGGATGCGATGCCTGCGAGTCGCCGCTGGAGTATCGTTGGGGTAACGTTTTGTGTCACTTTGGCCATGTGGTTCTGCACACCGATGTCCGCGTCTCAGGTCACGCGAAGCCGCACCGCGAATGAGTGTGCCTGCAATGGTATCTACAGCATTGTGTACTATGCCTGGACGTGTCGTTTCGATTTTGACGACTTCTATCAAACGACGTCAGAAACCGATGCCGTGGTTCGCTCGCGGGCTGCGGTCGAGTCTGCAGACTCGAGCTTCATTGAGAATTCTCAGCATCCACTGGACCGGATCGTGACCACGGATCGCCCGCAGCGCGACGCGAACGTGGTGTTGATTCTGGTCGAAAGCCTGGGCTCCGATTTCATCGGAGCTCTGGGCGACACACGCGGGCTTTCGCCGGAATTTGACAAGCTTTGCGAACAGGGGTTGCTGTTTAACAACTGGTATGCCACAGGAAATCGCACGGCCCGTGCACTGGAAGCGGTCACTACAGCAATGCCTCCGCTGCCCACGGAATCGATCCTCAAACGAGACCACTCAACGAACGTCTTTACATTGGCCCATGTCCTTGCGGAACGCGGCTACGAACGATTATTCTCAACCGGAGGTCGAGGGATGTTTGACGGTGTCAAATCATTCATGACGGCAAATGGGTTCAATCATTTTGTCGAACAGAGTGACCATCAGGCCCCCGTGTTTGTCAACGCATGGGGTGTTTCAGATGAGGATATGTTTCATCGAGCCGTTGAGGAACTCGACAAGTTGCATCAACAGGGGAGACCGTTCTTTGCCACCTTGCTGACCGTGTCGAATCATCGTCCCTTTACCTATCCCGCAGGACGAATCGACAGTGACGAACAGACTCGTGAAAACGCCGTCCGTTATTCCGACTGGGCGATTGGAGATTTCTTTAGTCGAGTCCGTGAGAAAGAATTCTACAAGAACACGATTTTTATCGTCATGGGTGACCATGGTGCCAGAGTTTACGGAAGTCAGTTGTTTCCAGTCCGATCGTACCGTGTTCCGGTTTTGGTGATCGATCCACAACAGTCTTCAGCATCCAGGTGTAACACGCTGGCGAGTTCGCTGGACATTGCCCCAACCATCATGGGGATCCTGGGAGGGTCGTATCGATCCGTCTTTTTCGGACGCGACGCATTGTCGCTCGACCCGAAAGATGGCTATGCCATCATGCAGCACAATCACGAAATCGCGATGCTGGATGCGGAGAATCATCTGACGATTCTGAGTTCTCAGAAGCGTACATTCAGCTTCGATGTGGATCCAGCCACGTCGGAACTTACGCCGAAGACTGAGCTGTACGCCGAGGATGCTGCGAATCTGAT
>JANOUN010000818.1:0-1877 GCA_031416875.1 Planctomycetota bacterium
CATTTCTGTGGCCGTGATATCGTCGAGTTTCGTGGCATACGTCATCTGGGGCAGTTCGACCACATGACATCCTGTGCAGTTGTACTTTGCCAGCAGGAATTCGCCTTCCAGACGATTCTTTGCCCGTTCATCAGGTGTATACACATATTCAGGTGCCGGCGGTTCTGCGATCAGGCCCAGCACAAAGGTGGCAATGGCTTCGATCTCGTCTTCTTTCAACGGAAACTTCGGCATCCTCAGACGTTCGTCGTATCCTTTGGTTTCTGTCTTTTCGAAGTCATATGTCCGAGGACCACGAAGTTTCTGCCAGATGAATCCAGGCCGTCCATGATGCTGCAGGCTGTCAAAGAAGAATGCCGTGGACATTTCCCGATCGACTTCCTCCGGAGTCATATCCCCGTTCTTATCCTGCCCGGCCGACATTGCCCTTGTGGCTTCTTCCACTCGCTCAAGCGTCGATGAAAATTTTCCACCCGTCGGTTCGCCATGATGATGCAGGAATTCTTCGACGTGCTCGAATCCCAGCTTACTGGTGTCCTTTCGGCCCCAGTCCTGTAAGGCCGTTCCGATGGGGCGAGCCGTTTCAAAACCAGGCATGTCGTGACACGCATAGCATCCATAGCGACTGATTGTTTTACGACCGACAAATTCCAGCTTGCGATTGTGCCATTCTGCTGCGTCTGTGATCGGGGCACCGTCCTCAGTTGCGAGAGCCGCCTCATCACCCACGACGTCGGCCTTCTTCATATCGAAGGCACGATCACGCACAATTTCTTTTGCTTTTTGTTCGCTGAAACGACCCTTCCGCAGAAACAGGATCACCAGATCATCCAGCTCATCAGTATTGACTTCTCCCACGGGAAAGTCGCCCGGCGGGCCCTGATTCAGCAAAAACGCCGTGATGTCTGCGGCCGGATCGATCGGAGTGGTGCCATCGATATCCATGTACACATCGAGAAACAGATTTGGCATCTTCGTGCGGGCGTGATAACGCTGCGGTTCGCGAATCCATGTGTAAAGCCAGTCACTGAACGCAGGATTGTCTGTGTTCCGTTTGACCTTCTGATGGATGTCGCTGATATTCGGCGCGAAATCAGCCGTGGTTCCTGGCACCGCAACGTGCTGGTGACAGGCAAGGCAACCCCGTTCCGTAAACAGCCTTTTGCCACGTTCGACATCTGCCGCGTATCCATCGGCTGGCTTCAACAAGTCAATCGGTTGAGAACTCCCCAACAGTACGTTTGCAATACCTGCCAGTTCAACAGTTTCGAGAGTCTTTGTCTGAGCCGCATCCAACGCAGAAAGGTGTTCGGACTGATTGAAGAACTGAGGCATCTTCGTCGTCGGCCGATAGCGCGATGGGATCTCAGTCCAGTACTGAATCCATGCGGACGTGGTCTTCGACGCAATGTGCCGCAGGCTTGGACCAACTTTCCGGAATTTACCGGCCACCTGTGTAGGATCCGATGCGATTCGAGCAATTTCTTCAGCGGTTTGAGGTTCAATTCGCAGATCCGGACCGATCGCCACGCCAGCATCCTGGCCGTGAATCTCATGGCAGCCAAAGCAACCATATTTCTGGATCAGCTGATAACCCTTGAACGCCTTGGGAGCAGTCGCACCGAACTCTGGATTCACACCGAGTTCAGTCATCCCATGATGACATTTGATACAGGTCGATTCCGCAAAGCGGGTCGGCTGCATCGGGTACTCCCAGAAATGATTGGCATGATAGCCATACTCTTCGTTCCAGACATCGGCCAGATGCGGATTGTCCGGCGTATGTTCGGCGTTGCCGAAACTGGTTCCCGAACCCTGACCATCATGACAAATCGTGCAACCGAATTTCTCGACAGGATGCGGGCTGGACGCCGTGC
>JANOUN010000819.1:0-3710 GCA_031416875.1 Planctomycetota bacterium
GACGGCCTGTCGCGTCGATCGCCCGATTGTAGGCCGGACCGCAGCGAAGCGTAGTTCCGGCAACCTCGAGACGTGCGGAAACTGCGCTTCATCTTGCGAAGTCGAAACCCTGATGATTGAGTGGATATCCGGGAAATTTCCTTCAATCGACGGCGGGCTCCATCTCGGCACCCACGACCCAAATCGCAGCCGCCACGAAAATCGAGGTGACAAGCCTCTTGTCAACTTGTAGACTCAGTTCTCCCGCTGAGCTACGCTGCTTGATTCTGCAGACTTGCGCCCAATCCACGGGGCGGAAAAGTTCAACGCACGATCTATGCAGCGGCATCCGTGACGTCGCATAGATCGCAATTCGCTATGCACCAACAGAGGCTCACTTATGTCAATCGGATGGTTCGTTGACGGCTCCTTTCTCTACAAGTGCTGCCCAGACAGTATTGACTACACGAAGTTGCGCGCAAAGCTGGAACTGGAGCTCAACGACACTGTAGATGAAGGCTACTACTTCAATTCTGATGACGACCCGCCAAAAGCAACCAAGTTCAACAACTACCTTACGGTTCTGCCGCCGAAAGGCCATGGCCTCCGACTGAAAATGTACTGGCTGTCAAAAAAGAAACTTTACTGGCCAAACCACTTGGGTGGGCACCCCGTTGTGCATCCATCTGACCCAAGCCTCCAATACGAACAAGTAACTCAAAAGGGAGTCGATGTTGGACTCGCATTTCACATGATCAGATCGTTTCACAAACGACACTGGACCAAACTCGTATTGTGTGCTGGCGATGGAGATTTTCACGAGCCGGTGCAGCATTTGGTCGAGTCAGAAAACATCGATCTATACATTGTTGGTGCGGCCAGTAGTATTTCGCCAGAGCTGAGCCCCTTTGCAAAGGCCATATTCGAAATCGACAAGGAACCGTGGCTCTTTGATATTCGTCGCACATGAAAACGTGCATCACGAAATGGCTGGTGTGTCTTCACTGATAAATCCCATCCTTGTTTCCCACGGGACGCTACGATGAATGACTCGCAACTCCCCTCCAATCAGGAACTCGCGAAGCAATACTTCGCCGTCGCTGCGCAGAACTCAGCATCGTGGGACACCAATCTGAGCATCCGCGACATAATTTCCATAGCGGATCGGAGTATTTCGGAACATTTCAATTGCCACGGAAACCTAAAGGAACTCAATGTCGATGGTGTCGGCAAGAAGACTATTCTGATTCTTGAATCTATTCTGGAAGATGGCGTACAGGCTGCCCGAGACAAGATTGCCCGATCCAAAGAAGTTGCAATTCAGCAAGAGTTTTTTGGGTACGTTTCTACTACCGACATTCCGAACCCAGATGAAGACAACAGGGGCGGCTAAAAAGGGTCACATCCTGATTCAGGTTTCTCGTGACTTGACAAGTTTGCCATAGTACAATCCGATCCAAACTCGATCTTCGTTGTCGCGTCGTTGCGAATTTGCCATCTGAAAACTCTGTTTGACTCAATATCATGAATGTAATGCTGCCCAAAGAAATCACCGATGAACTCCACGCCGCTCGGGGCGAATTGCGTGTCACTGACCCCAGCACCGCCCGTGTCTACGTGCTGATCGATGATGAAACACATCGTCGAGCAATGCACGCCCTCAAGTTGCAGGAAGACTGGGAGGCGATTCAGGAAGGTGCTGCTCAGGCTGATCGTGGTGAAACCGTGTCCATCAACGAAGCAAAAGCGAAACTGAAACGACAATTCGGGTTTTCAGGCTAACGATGGCATTCTCCGTTCGCATCACGACACGCGCGTTCAATGACATCCGCCAGAATATTGAATGGTGGTCCCAACATCGATCCGCAGAGCAGGCAGGGCAGTGGTGCGACCTCGTTTTCAAGCAAATCGATGGACTCAGCGTGATGCCAGAGAGTTACTCTCTGGCGTCAGAGAATCACAAAACGCCGTATGAACTTCGCGAAATGCATGTTGGGCTTTCTGGAAAAACAACGCATCGCGTCCTGTTCCGGATTCAATCTGAGACGATTGAGGTACTTGCAGTCCGTCATGTATCCTCCGATTCTGTCCGATCTGATGATCTCGCCTAGCGGAGCGATGCGGTCGTAACCGAGTGGCGTACGCCCAATGGCACTCGATTTACCTCAAGGGTAGCAGGCACACTCCGAGAGTGTGAAAAAATCAACCCGAACCGAGTTTTGCCGGTGACCTGGGAAAAACGAACCCACAGAATCGTTCAGGATCGACGATCGTCGTTCGGCTTGATCAAAATGACTCCCCCCAGAAACCGGCAATTCGATTTTTTCTCAACCTCTCCGTGTGCCGTCCGCCAATTCGCCAGTTTTCAAGGGCCACGGCACTTGGAAAGTGCCTGCTACTTTCTAAAACGAGTGCCATTGGGGGTACACCCGTGACAGGCGCGTTGAAATTCTTTGCCGAGACGGATTGCATTCAACGGCGCTTGCCACAGGCCATTTCGTAGACGTCCAGCGTCTTGCGTAACATAGTCTTTTTTTCGAAGACGTTGGGACCGGGAACTGGGCGTGGTTTACGGGCCAGAATCGATGCGACGGTTTCTGTCAAGGCATCGAGATTGCCGGGTTCAACGGCACCGGTTGGAAACTGTGCGGCCAGAATTTCCGCGACGCCACCGTGGTTGTAGCCGACGACGGGTGTTCCGACCGAAAGAGCCTCTGCGACCGTGCGACCGAAGGATTCGGGAGTGGATGACAACGAGAGCATGATCGAGGACAACGCGTAGATCTGTTTCAGGTCCGTTCGATGGCCGGTGAACGTGACATGGTCGGACAAATTCAATGAGGCCGCCAGCGTCCGCATTTCATCGGCATAGGCGGCTTTGCGAGGATCCGTGCCGCCGACGATGAGTCCGTGCGCCGCAATTCCGCGATCTCTCAGGCGGGCCAGCAGATGCAACAGATCTGCATGCCCCTTCAGACGCGTGAGCCGTCCGACCAGCGTCAGCAGCGGTTGATCGCGTGTCCTGGGAAACTGCCGGAAGAACTCGGACTTCCATGAGTCGTCCGGTTGAAAGCCGCGAGGATATTCATGTCCATCAATGCCACGATGGATCAGATGCAGTCGGTCTTCCGGCACAAAACTGTAATTCTTCCGCACGTACTCACGCACGGTTTCTGAGACCGCGATGACGTGTTCGCCGCGGCACATCACACTGCTGTAGAAGCCGGTGGAATACAGGCCGTGCACAGTCGAAATCAACGCAGGGCGTTTTGCGGCGGGCAGACTCTTCCATGCCAGCCATGTGATCCAGCCAGGCATGCGTGAATGAATATCGACAACGTCCACCCGCTGTTCGATCATCAGTTTTCGCAGCCAGAAGACGTGTCGCAACGTCAGCGGTGATTTTGTGCCGAGAGTTTTTTCGAAGTGCTCACTGCCGCGATTCGTCAGTTCAGCGACCATGCGGCCGCCGCCAGAGATCACCAGCGACCGATGTCCGGCAGCGACAAGTCCTTCCGCCACTTCGAGCACACCGCGTTCCACCCCGCCGCTTTCAAGTGCAGGGAGAACCTGAAGCACGGTGAGTTGGCGAGGTGCCATGGAATCGGTTTCGGCTGCGGGCAAAACGTGGCTCTTCGCCAATCCTGTGGATACTCGGGAAGGTGTGTCCATTCAAATCGGGATTCAACAAATTGATTCATCTTGGCGCGGGGGTCGCCCGCCACCCAAAA
>JANOUN010000820.1:0-4730 GCA_031416875.1 Planctomycetota bacterium
AACATCATTCACCGCCACACTTGCTGCATCAATTTCATTCAGCTGTGCCAGCAACGCACGGACGCGGAGTTCATAGCCATCGCTGCATCCATACCCGCCGACCGCGTGGCTGGATTTGATACCCAGAATGTGGGACACATAATGCGCACAGGGCGTGCCCGTGAGCGGTGCCCAGCCAGTCGCGTTATTCATGTACACGATAAAACACGTCGCGGGCTGAATGTATGAGGGCACTTCGTTCTGAGCTGCTTGTTTCGTTTTTTTTGACATCCCTCAGTTCCAATTCAACATCGCCATTAACCGCAGGCGAAAAGTCACTGTCCGTCAAGACAAGGAGAATGAATGAGTTACATGCATGATATCGTATTTGGCCCGGAAAACATCGCAGCCACACTTCGGGGAATTCATCCCGACTTTGGCCCACAGTTAGCTGTTATTATGCAACGGCGGTCTTTGTTCAGTATTTTACAGGATCATCCCGATTTTCTGATTGGTTACGAAGGTATCTCCGTATCAGGGGTGGACAACCACTTGTCGTTCACTCTGCGGTTTGTTTGCTGGAAGAAACGACTGGCACTTTGCATCTCCCTTTCACCGCAACCCAATCGACAGAGTGTGTCCGTGTGGCTGGAAAACCGTGCCGGAAATCTGCGCCTGTGTAACTATCTGGACTTTGCAGAATACTACAAGTCGAAAGGGTTCGATTTCGACTGGACCGTGTCTGGCGACCGATTTTCAGAAGACGTGAATCGAGTTCTATCGACGGCCTCCAAACTGCTTTCACAGGATCTCGCGCACTACTACTACGACGGCAACGAATGGCCGTATTTGAGCGACACGGATCTCAATGACACTTCGATGGAAGAGTTCACAAATCGAATTGCCTCCATGCGAGACGTCAATCTGCTCGACACAGAAGACCAGTCGCTTTTATTTCATGCCGTGAAAGCGGGCCGCCCGGATCTTGTAATGATCTTGCTGAACGCCGGCATTCGAAGAGAACCTGTCCTGCACGTGGCTACGAAGCTGGAAAGCGTTAAGGTGCAAAAAGAGTGAATCCTCGAAGGGACTATCATCCTGCGATCAGGCAAATCCTGTGTTCTACTCTTTCAGAATTTCACGCCCAGGCGAATTCTGCATAGTGCCGTTGTACATTTGAGAGCCCGTCCGAATTTAAAACGCCTTGGCCAGCAAGCTCATCATTTTCCCGACAGCCACTGCTGCTGCCGAAACCCGGGTGCCCGGACATTGAATAACGGCTTCCCCGGCTGCAAAATCGCCAACTCCAAAGCCGCCGCCGCCCGCTGACGCTGCCGGCCTGTTTTCAGTACTTCCATCAGCCATTCGGGGTTGATGGGCTTGCCAAGCAAATGCCGCTTGCCCGATGAGAATTCCCCACGATGCTTGTTCCACCACGCCTCAATTTTTGCGGCATCGGGCCAGGGCAAGTTCTCATCAGCATCCATCGCGACATCATCATCTTCGGGATTTTCACTCGGCCCCGCCTCGAAGTCCTCAGGTGCTTCGCATTCGAGCCCTGCGGCGCCGATATCTACCCCGGTAATCATCGTGAATGCTTCTCCTGCAATTCTGGCAAGCGGTGGGGCTTTGAACTGTTCGATCAACCATGGAGTAGTCTCTGGATCGCCCAGGATGCCGACACCAATCGCCGCAATTCGTTTGAATGCTGGTGTCTGAGCGATCTTCGCAAGCCACGCATTGGCCGAAGATACGTCCATCCGTCGCAGAACGATTTGTAATGCCTGTTCGCGAAGCGGAGAGGCGGAATGGGCAACTGATTTAAGAACCTCAACGGCACGATTGTCTGTGGATAGAAGCGATACCGACCATGCGGCGGAAAAGCGGCAAATTTCGTCGTCGGAATGGAGGTTTTCTCGTGCCGCTGGCAGCGCATTGATTGCACCTAGTTTGCCAACTGATTTTAGGGCACAGCCCCTGGGTGATGGATCATTGTCTTCAACGCCTTTAAGCAGTGCGTGAATCGAGTAGTGTCCATGAACGGCCATTGCCGCGATTCCGACCTGCCGCATAGATGCCGATTCGGAATTCAACATCGACTGGATGCGGGTCTCGGCCTGTGAAAAAGGCCGCCAGCCCAAAGCAGAAATCAAGCCTTGAGAGAGTTTCGGTGACGCGGTTCCCGCATTGACAACCTCAAGGATCCGATCCTCCTTGCGACTGTCGAACGCTATCGCCGACGCAACGAAAATCTCACCAGCTTCGCCCTCTTCCAGAGCGGATTTCACGCGGTGCCAACCGGCGTCACCTGCGATCCGAAGGCCGTCCAGGTGAGCCTCAAGACGATCGTCGTGTCGTGACAGATCTCCGAGAGTAATGTGTGGGGCACTCACAGAGTCTTCGCGAAGTTGCCAAACGAATGCTGCTTCTTCCGCGTGCTGGCTCAAAATCTCTTCGTATTTCAATGCCGTTGTCCTTTGAGTTCGAACACTTCTTAAAGCCTGAGCGATCGACTTCCGGACAAAGGTGTCTGTGCTGCGCCGTAACGGGAGTCGCAAAATGAATTTACGAAATGTGGCAAACTCATCCTGACGCGGCTGCCACCGTCGTATGGTAAGGTGTGGTATAATATCCGCCCCATTCAAGTTCCAGTCTGTTCAAAGGTTCGCCATCAATTCCGAAATCGCCAGGTTCGATGCAGCGCAGCTCAATGAGCCCGTTACGTTGCAGTAGCCTCAAATCTTCAACGACCTCCGCTGTCAAAGGAAACGTTTCTGCAACTCTTGACCCTCGTGGCCATTGCGTATGCAGCTTCATGAAGGCTTCCTGCATAAAGTTCTCTTTTGCTTCCACTTCGTAGCCGGACGGATGCCTGAACTTCACTGTGCCATTCTCGTCACTCGAAGGACACCGTTCCAGACAAGAGGCCACAAAGAGGTTTCCGAATTCAGTAAGCCCCGGCAGGTTCTTGTTGAACGGCCCCAGCGTCAGAATGGGCGAGTGCAATTGCCGGTAACACAACAAATCAATCGTGTCTTCAATCGACCGCCCCGTGATTCGTTCGAGTTCGAGTCGAGCCGGCAGGTCCTCAGGAATTCTGCCCGAACTATAGTTGAAATCAGCATCAGCGACGTACTCAAACCCATAGCGACCAACGAGTTCCAGAAACTCACTTCGCCAATACGGATGGTTGTCCGGGCTGAGGAATTCGTGAGCGACCCAGGTGATGTTGCCTTCGCAGACGAATCGAAATTCATTCGCCAGCAGGCGCGAGTAAGGTTGTTCAAGGTCTGTCATTGCCGAAACGACTTTGCCCGCGACCTCCTGCGCGAGTTGTGCCCGGACGCGGAGGTTCGTCTCTGCAGCGGTTTGGGCAAGCAGAAACTCGCGGACCAAACCTCGCACGTTCCAGCCAGGTCTGGTGTTGTAGTTCATGTACAACAAGCCGCCCGGGCGAACGGACTGAGCACAGAGTTCCAACAGTGCGTCGCGAACCTCGTCAGGCACCCAGGACAAGATACCATGGGCAATCACAAAATCGAATTGGCCCGAAATGGCGTCGGCCGCCTCGCGGAAATCTGCATGGATGAATTCGATGTTGGCCAGTCCCAATGCCGTCGCCCGAACTCCTGCTATTTGAATCTGGCTGTCAGCCCCATCTACAGCAACGAAAGTCGCATGCCTGCGGTAGAAGGCCAGCGGCAATAGATTTGCTCCGTTGCCGCAGCCGAGCTCGAGAACCCGGTACACATCCAAAGGTGGTCGTGGACCGCCGTGAAGCAGCGATACTACAGCAAGTCGTTCCAGCGCAGACCAGTCGATCGGAGAGGATGTGTAGGGGAGTTCGTCGTATGGGTTTGATGAAATCGGCATATGCCTATTCTGCCCCTTCCACTCACAGCCCGATGCTGCCAAAGATATGGTAGCCAGGCGCCATCCGATATTTTGGGTCCAGTTTAGGTTGGTGTTGCTCGATAAGAGAATCAATTTCGCTCTGTTCGATGAGCGAAGTGGAAATCGCATGAAATATTGGCCGTGGTAGTTGGAAAAGCTTGCCGGAGCGTAGTCGTTCCAATACACGCGTGGGATTCAGTGACTCGTGTTTGCACGAATATGCAGCATCACTTCCATAGCCACTCACCAATGGCTTCAATGCACAAACTATGGTGATCAGCAAGCCCTCAAGCCACTGACCGCTCTCGAACGCTTCGCTCTTGAAGTAAACCATGCTCGAGTCAAAAGCGAGAGTGGCGGAGAATTGGTCTGGCTGCATTTCAAACAGATAGAAACAAAACTCTGCCGGAATCTCCGTGGCCAGATAGATGAAGGCAAAAGAATCGCTATCACGCGATAGATCCCTCGCTTCGCGCGGCGAATGGCACACTTGGAACTCTCCGTCCAATCTGAGCCCCCCATCATAATCGCTATAGGACGGTGCCAAACGGACTACTTCTCGCATTTGACATTGCCAATGTCTGCGAACAACCACGTCAACATCGTGCAAGACATCAAAGACGTCGCCGCATATGCGAGAAAACTTCACAAACGTTGGTGTTGCCACAGTTGCCCCTACACGATGGGAATGTATCCAAAGCCCGCTGACTTAAGCGCTTCCTCAGCCTGTTCGCCAAGTGGCGGAGCTTTGTACGTTACAGATTTGCCCCTTTTTAACAGGGCCGCATTATTCGTCTTTTGCTTTCCGCCCGTGACCGCATCTGATGTCGATTTTGCCTCGACTGTGCTGTCACGAT
>JANOUN010000821.1:0-5751 GCA_031416875.1 Planctomycetota bacterium
GATCCTCACGATGACTTGCAAGATTCCGCCGACAGACTGGAACGAAGGGCGCAGCGTTTCAGATCACGGAAATCTCCCTATTCTTGGCCGCTGACACTGCATCCGGGATTTGTCTGGCAGAAACTGACACTCATATAAACCCTGGTAAACCCCAAAACCCCTCCCCCAATTCCAGCCCCGCGCCGAATCACATCCCAAAACAGAATTTGGGGGAGGTTGAATTGCGGCTTCTGGAAATCGGACTGAACGCAGCGGCTGCGACAGTCGGCGACTTCTGGACCCTGGGCGCGAACCCGCAACAGTGGAAAGCATGTGCCGACGCTTGAAGGCGGCGATGAACTGGGCGAAAGAGCAGCACATCATTCAGCATCTTCTAAGTTTCCCAGGCTGAACAAAGTCAGGACGGCCAAACAAATGAAGGGCAGGCCGTTCACTGTGGAAAAATTTGAACAGATGCTGCAGACCGTCGAAAAGACTCTGAAGCCACGACAGCACGCGTCTGTGAAGTTTCTGCTGAACGGTCTCTCGGTTGTCCGGGCTGCGACTCGACAAAAGGTGACACTGGCGTTCGCGAAAGTCGGGTTCTAAGGGCTTCGGAGTTATTCGGGTTTTGTTCCTTCGGCACGGATGGTGGGCCGGAGCGGTTTGCCGCAACGCGGCACAAGGTGAAAGCCTGGGACATCGCCCCAGGAAACGGCAATATCGAACGTGGAAGCCCTGAAAGGGCGTCACGAGGATGCACGAACATTTCGCCCCTTTGGGGCTCTGGTCTTTCGTTTCGCAGGTTCCCAGGGCGTTGCCCTGGGCTTTCACATTGTGTGCCTTTGGCACGGAACGCTTTGCGCGCAGTTAGCGCAGAGCGAATTCAGGAGCAACTCCAGCTTCAATTGCGGGGCACCCGGTGAACGACCTTCTCGCCCGATGGACCGGAATAGAATGGAACTTTTCGGATCATCCAGACTCTCTGCTTTTGCGCAGCCCAAGGTGACACTTCAGGTGACACTTAACAAAAAAGGGGTTCCCGACGAATCGGGAACCCCGTTTTTTTCAATGTGAGCGCTGGGACTCGAACCCAGGACCTACGGATTAAAAGTCCGGTGCTCTACCAACTGAGCTACGCTCACAAATGCCGCAGGCAGCAACATTCCTGAACTCATTGACACGCGAAGTTGCGAAACCTTATCTGGAATTCCTGCTTTTTCCATATGGTTCGAGCCACTGGATATAAAAGATCCCTGGAATGGTCCGTGATTTTGGAGTTTGAGAAAAAAACGCTCGCCGAATCACTCACTCTCTTGCACTACCAGTCCCAATCGCTGCAACTTGGATCGGCATTCGTCACGTTCGCGACTGCGGTTCAGCGTGATCCATGTTGGGTCCTGAGCCGCCATAAAGTCGGCGTCTGAAAAAGGCGGGGCGATTCCGGCCGCGGCCGCGTTGGCGGTCAAACGCTGAATCACGCCGGAATCGAGGCGTGTCAGAAATGTGGACTGCATGCGGTAATCCAGAAATGCTTCCCATACGATCGGAAAGAGCGGGGCAACGATTTGCTCGCCGAGCGTGGTGGCATACTGCCGAATTTCCAGCTGGGCATGGCTGTCCATACGCAACGCCAGGAAATGCAGGAGATTGTGCAGATCAATTTTCCAGTACGCTTCTGTGTAGGTTGCCAACGGCAAGTCCTTCCTCGCCTGTTCCCGCGCGACACCCGATGAAATGCGGCCTTGATACACGTCGCGGATTTTTGACTGCAGTTCTGCTTCTTCCTGAGTCAACCGCTCTCCAAGCTCGGTTGACAAGGATTCGCCGCTGCCCTGGCGATTGGCTTCTGCCTGAGTTCTCCATTCGCGGGGGTCGGTCGTCTGTGCCGCATCAATCGCCAGCGAATAGCGCGTGCTGTATTCGTTGATATTGGCCGTCCGATGCCGCACCCACTGCCGCCAGCAATCCATTGGCACCCGCACCAGAAATTTGATCTCCGCCATTTCGAATGGAGTTGTATGCCGGTGCCGCAGAAGATAGCGAATCAATGTCCGGTCGTCGCTGACTTTCTTTGTCCCTTCCCCATAACTTACACGCGCGGCCTGGACAATGCTGCTGTCGTCGCCCATGACGTCCACAAGACAGACAAATCCATCGTCCAGAACAGAGAATTTCTTCCAGCGCAGCGATTCCACCTGAGCGTTCCGCTCAAGTGCGGACTGGCGATTTTCGGACGCGATCGTTTCCTGAGACATGAAGTGCAGCTACCGTAATGAGAAACAAATCTGAAACTTTTCTTCAGTCCATTCAAAGCCTGAAACGGGAACTGTAAGATGTTGCGGGCAGTGTTTCCAATGCTCATGGCGATATCCTGTTTGAGGAGTCGGAAGTCATGTTTTTTACGTATCTTGACGACACGCCGGTGGGGAAACTCCTGATTGCGGGTGATGACCAGGGGCTGCGACATGTCTCGTTCGGAGAATCCCATTTCAGTGCCCCGGTGACGACTCCCGGTGACGACTGGGAATTCAACGAAAAGCGACTGAAGGAAGCCGTGCGGCAGTTAAAGGCCTACTTTTCCCGCAAACTGCAGGCGTTTGACCTGCCGCTGGCCGCTGAAGGCACGGATTTTCAGAGACGTGTCTGGAAGGCACTTTGTTCGATTCGCTACGGGACGACCGCCAGTTACGGCGATATCGCAAAATCGGTCGGTAACCCTGCCGCTTCACGTGCGATTGGCATGGCCAACGGACGCAATCCGATTGCGATTATCGTGCCCTGCCATCGTATCATTGGCACCAGCGGCAAGCTGGTGGGCTACGGAGGCGGTCTGCATCACAAGCAGACGCTGTTGCAACTGGAAGGTGCTGCGCAGAAATTGGGGAACACATGCAGGCTGTGAGTCGCGGCGCCAGCGAATTGCAGACGTGCCAGGAAACTGGCCGATGACGTAGGTGGTCATGCACGCCGCGCTGAATTGCCGCGCATCGGCAGGAACCGCCGATTCACCACGACCTTTTTTCGTAGCCGAAATCGTCAGACTTCGGGTTGAATTATGGCACGCCTCCGAATTCTCACGAATCCGGCTACATGTCCTGCCTGCCTGGGCGAGGCATATCGCCGTTCCGCTCAAGTGAGAGACTGATTGATGCCTGCAGTTCATTTTTCCGGTTCCGCAAGTACCACGGATCGCCGTCGCAGACGATTGGTGACGGAGGTCGACCCGGAGTACGATTTGTCTGACACTGTCGATGAATCCGCACTGCGCGACAGCGCTGCGGAGATCGCACCGTTTCCGATGTTGTCGCGCGATCGACTCATCCGCCGCGTCATTTCTCCACGCCTGTGGAAACACATTACAGTTGCCGTAGTGCTTATATTGACTCCAATCATGTACGCGGTGGTCACTTTGCGGTCGGCGGGCCAATCGCCCATCGATGATCAAGTCCTGATGGCACGCCGTCTCGATGTATTGCGAGGTTTGTCAGGCCTGCAACTTTTTGCGGCGGCACAGCTCTGCCTTGTCATCGCGTGGGTGCGTTCCGCCAGCGCCGTGGACTTTCGAGGTGGCTATCGCTGGTGGCGCTGGATGGCGGTTGGTTTGTTTGCTGCGTCGCTCATGCTGTTGACGAGTGTCACGCCGTGGATCACTGATCTGATTGCGCTGGGACTGGAACCGATCTTTGGCCGAATTGATGCAGCTCGCCCGGCCCTGATCCTTGTTCCTGCGGGTGCCTGCCTCACACTTGTTCTTCACCGACTGATTCCAGACATGGGGCGCTGCCGCTCAGCGCAGTCGTTGTTGGTGATCTCGACATGTTTACTGGCCGTGCGCGCGTTCGCGGGTGCTCGGCAGAGTTCCGCTGCAGCCGTGTTTCATTTGTCAGTCATGGAACTGCTGATTTCAGCACTCGTTCTGTCCGCATTTCAACTGCACGCCAGATTCGTGATTCATGTGAACCCTCACCCGCCGCTGGCCTCGCATCAGAAGCGGTCCCCTGTTCATGTTAAAGAGCGAGAAAGTAGTGCTGCTGAGGCTGCCACGGCACAGACCGTGGATCTTCAGCCGGAATCGGTCCGGATCACTGAATCTTCCGATGCAGGGTCGACTGGAGAGACGGCACTGACCGTCTCAGAACAGCCGCGCATCGAACACGAAGCAATCGCACGCACGGCAACAGAAGCGGCATCTCCGATCGCAGCACAGCCTCACGCAAATGGCAAGAACGGCAAGAAGCAGAAGTACCGTAAAGCGGGTTAGTAGCTTCATTTGTTTCCACATCGCGCAATGCGGGCTTCAGTGTGCCCCGGGATCGGAGACAGGCGAAATTGCCAGCATTCGACGAGGACCGCGTGAAATCAACAGCCTGACCTGTCAGAATCTGTACGGACTTGAATTCCGTTCAATACGGCAGCAGGGCGCTCGCAGCCTGAACGGGCCTCTGGCACTGAGCAGATATTTTCGGCCGCTCGCCTTTCGTTCCGTTTACAAAGCCATTTTTCCCTCAAGCGAATGAGATCCGCCATGTTGTTGAAATCAGCGTTTCTATCCGGCTGCAACTTCTGCTTCCTGTCGATTGCACTGTTCGGAATGGAATGCAACGCCGTCTTTTCCCAGGATCGCTATGCGGAGAATCCCGGCACTGAAGGCAATGGCAACTTCGTCATCGGCCCCGACTACACAATCGATCCTGATCTCACAGACCGGGGCAATCCCAGGGGAAAATACTTTGAGTTCTCGATGCGTCTGGCAGACAGTAAGATCTTCCGTGGAGATGATGCGACCCTTGAGCCCGGAAAGTCCGTGCGCAAGGAGCGGAAGATTTTTGTCTACGTGCCAGCCGCCTACAAAGACGGCACGGAGGCGCCAATTCTTGTGATGCATGACGGACCGAGTCAGCTCAACCTCGTGCGAAACGCACTGGACAATCTGACGATTTCAAAAGACCCGGACCGCAGGTTGCCGGCATTCATCGCAATTGCTGTGGAAAATGGTGGTGACGACAGCAAAGGCAGCGAGCGCGGTCTCGAATATGACACGATGTCTGACCGCCTCGCTCGATTCATCAATGACGAAGTTTTGCCGGCAGTATTAAAGAATGCGGAAATCAAAGCCGCCTATCCGAACATCGCATTCACGGAGAATCCCTGGGGCAAGGCTGCAATGGGCTGCAGCTCGGGCGGGGCGGCGGCCCTCACAATGGGCTGGTTTCGACCTGACTTGTTTCGTCGTCTGATTACTTACTCCGGTACGTTCGTCGATCAACAGGACGATGATGCGTCAGAAGAAGCGGATTACCCGCTTGGTGCGTGGGAGTATCATTCCAGCATGAAGCTGATCGAAAACAGCGAGAAGAAACCTCTGCGCATTTTCACGCACGTGTCCGAGAATGACAATCGCGCGAACGATCCGGAAGAAACGTATCACAACTGGGTGATGGCCAACGAACGCACGGCAGCCGCTCTCAAGGCCAGGGGCTACGACTACCGTTATGTATTCAGCCGTGCAACGAGGCACTGTGATGGCAAGGTGTTTGAAAAGACGCTGGCGGACACACTCGTATGGACGTGGCGAGGCTATCACGCGAAGTGATTTTTGCAGCGTCGCGCGGTCCGCATATTCTGATGAATGTTTGTCGCGTGGATTTTTGACTAATTCTCAGATCGGTCGCGTATTGGCGAACCTCGCACGCCACTTCGCGGTCTCCTCGTGATGTCCGTTGACGTCGACTGCCCAGCGGCGTTCAGGCTGCCTGACTACCGCTTTGC
>JANOUN010000822.1:0-2764 GCA_031416875.1 Planctomycetota bacterium
CCCCCGCCTTATGAGCCGGAACGCGCTAGCGGGGTGTTGATTTAATCTGAATTCTACGTGGGGTAAGCTTCCAGCTTGCCTACGCGGTATGAAAACTCAGTGTTTTTTTGAAACACATGACAAGCTGGAAGCTTATCCCACCTTAAATCAACAGACCGCTAGCGTCCGGTTAGATCCGTATTCCCTGCAAAAACCGGGTGCTTGCGCACTCCGGCTGAAATCTCGTTCCAGGCCGCGTGAAGAATAATGCTTTCCGATCAGCCGCCCGTGATCTTATCTCCAATCGCCCGCAGGTGGTTCCAGGTAAACAATCCGGAATCATGATTGTCCGACCAGCGAACGCGCAGGGCATAATTGCCGCAGAGGGAAATCTCCAGTACGCCGAGATCGGCAGGAACCGCATCGGGATCGAGCAACTGCTTGCCACTGAATTCATCCACACACACGGCGCAGCGGCAGTTTTGCCGCACGGTACGAAATGGCAGGTGCGAGACGTCGGTATCAGTCCAGATCAACTCCAGCGTTCGCTGTTCTTTGTGGACTCGAATATTCTGCGGGGACTGCATAGTACTTTACTCAGATTCTTCTTCGTCTAAACCTTCTTCGTCTTCCGGATCATCGGCGTCTTCAAATTCGTCATCTTCTTCATCAAATTCTTCTTCGTCGTCCCCCTCAATGTCCTCAGCATCGATGCCTGTCACAAAGCACTCGACAAGCAATTCAATAAACTCATCCATCGAATCCGCGACGGGTTCAAATGCCACGTCATGGTGCCGAAACTGCAGCACACCTTCATGCTCACCGGCAGCATCCATGCAGTAATAGTCTCCATCACCCGTTTCGCCAATGACGAGGAAGGGGGCGGGCCAGCGAAATTCCCGACCTTCGGGATCAAGAATACTCTCCAGTCGCACTTCCCGGTTGATTCTGAGCACTTCAACCGGATCCGCCAGCAACTCGGCTTCGGCGACAAAACCCTCCGTATCACTTCCATCGTCGGCGCGCACGGCCCCGCGAAGCGCTTCGGGGTAATCCATCATTACGGCTCGCCACGCGGTTGGCACAGCGGCCTGACAGAGTGTTTCCAGTTCTGAAAGTGCGTCAGAGTTCATGCGAATTACTTTCCGTCAGTCTTTGCCATAATGCTTCACATCTTCCCAATACTTTTCGAACTTAAAACCTGGGCTGTTGTCGCCGTCATGGCACTTGTTACAGGTCTGTTCCACTTGTTGCAGCGTGACTTTCACCTCTTTGATCGCAGCGGCCTTGTTATCCACTTCGATGTATTCCACATGCCGATTTCCCGGACCATGACAGTTTTCACACTGATTACCAGCCAACAGCTCCTGAAGCTGCTTTTCCGCATCGTCGCTCGCGAACTCTTCGTTCACGAAACCACTCTCATATCGCAGATACTCCTCGGGATCCCAGCCCGTCACATGGCAGGCAATGCATTCCGGATCAAACGTCTTGTTCACGCCGTGTAAACGTTCAAAACCCTTCCGTTGAAACGAGGGGTCGAGGCTTTCAAACGCATGTGCGTGAGGCGTGTTTTTCCAGATGTCATACGCCTTTTTATGGCATTCACCGCACTTCGACGCGCCGACATAGATGGCTCCGGACGGATGCGGCACCGCTCCGTCGGTCTTAGCAATCGCTTCCGATCTGAGACGATCCTGATACCCCTGCATCAACTGTGTCATACGGTCCGAATCCGAAAACAATTCGCCACTGAGCGATACCAATTCGAATCGCACGGGATTTTCCGTGTCGTCCGGATACAAACCAATCACGCCCGCCGCTTTGCCCTTTTTGCCCACCTCGATCAATCGAACGCTGCCCACTATTTCGGCATTGTCAGCTCCCTCACCGAATCCATTGGCACGCACAATCAGTGTGAGATTTGGAAAGTCTTCCGCCAGCTTCTTCGACTCCTCAAGCGTCGTTTGAGCCAACAGGATTCGAACTGTCACACTGGCCTCATCAAATTCTTTCAACACCGAGGTCAGTGCCTCGGCGGGATCGGTCCACTGAATTTCAGCATTCGCGGCTTCGTCGGGAGTCATGTCGGGGATCGCGGCCTTCCGAATGGCATCACTCATCACACATGTGACGCCGACCTTGACGCCGTTCACTTCGAAAATCGCCGACGCCAGGGGTGTGCCGATATCTTTCGATCCGAAGAACGTCAGATTGGCTCCGAGGAACTTCAAGGGCTCATCGCCATCAGACAAATGTTGCGAAAGCAAATAGCCAGCTTCCAGTTTGAGCTCTTCCGGCCCCAACCCCAGCGCAACATATTTGAGTTCCCGTAGTGCCTCAAGCGTTGTTTCAAACTTGAGCTTGGCCTGGGCTCCCGTGCGACGTGAAACGCTGCCGAGGTCGATTCCACGCACGTTCCAACCCAGCGATCGGATCTTTTCGAACAACGAAGCGCGACGGGACATTCCGCCGAGCTGATTTGCCGTGCATCCGCAGGGTTCAAAATAGCCCAGCTGTTCGCCGGTAGCGACGAGAGCCAGTTTTGGAGTTGGCCATGTCGGAAACTTCAGCAGGGCCATTGGAGTTGCCGCGTGTTTCTCCGCTGCAGGCGTTTTCTTGTCTTCATCGGGTGGCAAGCTCGGGGAAGTGACCTCCTGTGCCGAGGTGTCCGGCTCGGATGATGCAGGCAACGTCGATTCACTCTCCGAACTCCGGGGACTTACGGCCCCCAGGTCGGTGACATGCGGTACGATCGATGGAGAATCCCTGCGCAGCAGAATCA
>JANOUN010000823.1:0-2029 GCA_031416875.1 Planctomycetota bacterium
GAACTCCGGAAGTGATTATGGCGAAAGCGACTGCGGCGAAGGAGATTGCCGACCTGGGCCAGGTCGGCGTACTGGATGCAGATTTGTCAGAAGACGACGCTGTTTCGCAGATGCTGGCGTATATAACCAACGGGACTGGGGCGCGCCTGGTTGAGATTGCTCGGAAGCGATTCATCGACAAGGGCGACACTCGCGACGGGATCTATGTGTTATTGAGTCGATTTCCGCAGGCCCTGGTACAAGCGGCGATCCCCGCTGCTGCGACGCCGGGAAGTGTGCAGAACCAGGGTTTTGATCTGCGACCTCCGGTGGAGGGTTCGCCGCTGAAACAGTTTGTGCGGCAGTACATTAACTCGCTGCGAGACGGCGATGATGCCCATGAATTCCGAATCGATGCGCCTGAAGGCAGCTTCCTGACGCGGATGGCGACCGCGCGCAATCTGTACGTGCGCTGGCTGACCGATACGGCCACAAAAGATCTCACACAGGATCAGGTGCAGCAGGAGGTTGATCGAACACTGGAATTCGTCGCCTCGTGTCGCACGCTGGACATGGGCTGGAGCCTGTTGAGCGTCATGCGGCCGAGATTGAACACGCCCGAATTCCTCGCAGCGTATTCCAAAGCCGCCGAGCGATTTGAACAGCATCCGCAAATCGGCCTGCTGGTACGCCGCGAACGCATGACGGCACTCTTCGCCGCCGACAAGCATGAAGAAGGACGCAGCCTGTTTAGAGATTGGTTGCTCGCACATCTTGTACAGGGCATCGTGCCGCCCATCGGTACGGAACTCTACAATGCCTGCATCAGCGGCGACGGCCAGCAGCAGATCGACGAACTGTTGCTGGAAAGCGCGAAGCAGCTGGAAGATGCTCACATGCTGATGACACTGCATTCGATGTCCGTACAGATTCGAGAACTGGGCAACACAAATATTGCCAATCAGATGATGACGCTGCTGCTGGCATCGCTTGATGCAAAAGAACGCCCCGACGTTTCGCTCTATGCCATCGAGCAACTGCGCCGCATGAAGGACCCACGAGCCGACAAATTGCTCGATCAGGTCATGGAATTTCCGACGGCCGATCAAATCCCTGGTCTCTGGCGATTCGCGTCAAATCTGGCCGAAGACTCCGGACGCAAACGACTGGCAGCCGAGCGACTTGAACGTGCCATTCAGCTGGAATTTGCAACTCGCCCGAAGGTGATCAACATCCAGACCGTCCGCAGTGACTACACCGAGTTGCTCGCAAAGTACGAAGAACTGCTCACCGCATCGACGACGCTGGAAGTGGCTCCACCCGCTGACCTCAGTGCCAGAATTGTCCAGGCCGCCGATCAGTGGCGTACACTCGACGACGACGACACTGCCGCCTGTCAGACGGCGTCGCGTCTGCTGGCGAAGCTGAACAGCACAGAACTTGCATGGGACTATCTGACGACACCGCTGGCCGAAAACTCCGGCGAATCCGCTCCCTGGATCGCTCTGGCCCGCAGCCTTGGAACTGACGCACAGACGGATCTCGCTGACATGGCGTGGACGCAGGCGTTCGAACTCGAATCGACAAATCCGGAAATTCTGCTGGAACACGCTCGGCTGCTTCAAACCGCAGGCCACGTCGTTCCCGCGAAAGTATTGCTGAAACGCGCGATCGACGGCACATGGCAGCCGAGATTTGCAGGTGTTATTCAACAGTGCCGCGACCTCTTAGGATCACTTTAACAACGTGCAGCACGCAGGGTGGGACTGGACTGGACTGCGCAAAAGTCTGGTTCACAAGGGGAATTGATTTATCCGGGTTTTGTTCCGTCGGTACGGATCGTGCGGCTGGAGCGGTTTGCCGCAACGCGGCACAATGTGAAAGCCTGGGGCATCGCCCCAGGAAACGGCAATATCGAACGTGGAAGCCCTGAAAGGGCGTGATGGGGATGCACGATCATTTCGCCCCTTTGGGGCTCTGGTCGTTCGTTTCACAGGTTCCCAGGGCGTTGCCCTGGGCTTTCACATTTGGTGCCTTTGGCACTGAAAGC
>JANOUN010000824.1:0-3888 GCA_031416875.1 Planctomycetota bacterium
GGTTGATCGGTTGCCAGTTCATGGCTTTCGTTGTGGTCACAGCGCCGGCTTTCGCGCCTTCGATGATCCACTGGCGGAGGATTCCCAGTTGATTCGGGTTGAGTTCCTTCGCCTGGCGATCGTTGGGCATCGGCGGCATGACAGGTTCTTCGCCACGACTCGCGAGTTTCAGGAGAAGGCTTTCGTCCGGCTTTTCCGGAACGACTGCCGGTCCTGTGCCACCGCCCTTGAGAATCGCGGCTATGTTTTCGAGGATCAGGTCCCCTTCAGAGACGGTGACGTTGTGACACGCGATGCAGTTCGCTTCCAGAATCGGATAGACGTCGCGCTCAAATTCCACCGGTCGGCCAAGAGCGACTGCTTCGGCAACGATTGGTTTTAGTTCGTCAGCCATTGCCGCTGAACAGCAAATCAGAGCCGCAAGGCTCGCAAGCATTGTTGATTTGATCATGGTTTTAGCTTTGTCGCAGTTCGCACGCTGCCAAGGCAGCAGTTCGATGTAAAGTTTGCAGAAATCGGACGGATCAGCGTGATCGGTACGATCCTGCGGATCAGAAAATCCAGAATCTCTATTCAACAACCTTTAATGCCACCGGAACATCAGTTGATGCCGCACGCCCATTAAAATCTCCGGTCGCGCGGATCACGACATTTGCCAGATCCCCGACAGGGGCATCTGCGGCGGCAGTGATCGTGAGTGTGCCTTCAGTCTGATCGGCCGCCACCTCAACTGCTTCCGCCGTCAGCCCCGTCACACCTTCCGGCAGCAGGAGTGTCAGTTTCAGATTTGCGGCGAAGCTGTTCTTGCGCGCGATTGTCACCTTCACCGGCACCGATGCGCCTCGTTTAATCGCACCGGCATCGGGAACGGTGGCCGTGAGTTTCGCAGCCGCCGGATGAATCGTGATCACCAGTGGTTCCGAGATCACGCGCACGTTGATATTGTTCGGTTTTGATGCTTCTTCGGCTTTCTTCAATACTTCGTCGGCTGCGGTTTTCGCCTGTGTTGCAGTTTCCACCGCTTTCTGAGCGACTGTCAACAAGGCCTGCGATGTTTCGACGTCTTTCGTCTTGTTGACCACTTCCGTTTCCGCGACAGTTTTTTCTTTCGCCTTCGTCGCTTCCATTTCCTTTGTCGCAGCGACCTGCTTTGCGAGTTCCGCCGCACCGTTGTTGAGTGTGTCAAGTCTTTTTGCCGCTTCACCGGCTGCTGCTGACGCTTCTTTGACGGCCTGAATCGCCACGTTGATCTCATCCACCGAACTGTTCACGGTTGCATTGACCGTTGCCAATTTCGTCTGGACCGCTGCCAGCGCTTCAATGGATGCCTGCTGCTCAGCCACCGCCTTTGCAAAATCGTCCCGCAGCTTTTGCTGTTGGGTCGCATACGCTGCAAGTTCAGCAGTGATTGTTTTCACCTGCTCTGTCAGAGTGACCACTTTCTGTTGTACGTCTTTCAATCCGGCATCGGCTGTGGCGACTGCGGTTTGTTGCGCAACAACGGTAGCTTCGGCTTCGGTGACTTTCGTTTTCGCGCGATCGGCCTGCCATGGATTGCGGCGATATGGCACAGCCGATGTGCCCTGCACCAGAATTGTACTGGTTGATGGCGGCGCATTTTCCTTGAAGTACATTCGTGCGACAACGCTCGTTTTGCCGGGTTCAATCGCCACATTTGGTGCGTCGACTTCACCGGGAATGCCGTAGAAACTCAGATCGACTTTGCCGTCAAAGCCGTTACGTTTTTCAATCCGAACAGGAACCATTAACTGCTGATCCTGACTGAATTCAGCGTTCATCGCGTCAACCACAATCGTAAACGGCTGCTCGTCTTTCATCACTCCGGCGACAAGTGATTCTGTCAGACGGGCAGTGCGCGGCAGTCCGTTAATGGGATCGTGAATCAGCGTCGCAACCTGTGCCGCATGTTTGATTGCTGTCTCGGCAATGCCGCTTTGTCCCACGATACTGATCGGTGCAATTTGTTCCGGTGCGTCGATCGCTGCGGTCAGCACGAGTTTTGCCGTTGTCTGACCGGGTCCGATTACTGACGGGCGGCATGTGATGCCTGCGGGAAGATTCTCTGCTGTCAGTTGAATGGCTTCTGTATGACCATCTCGACGATACGCATACACCGCCAGTTCGTAGCTTGCACCTTTGCGGAGACTCACCGCACCGCTGGTTGCCGGGGCTTTGCCATCGGCTGACGGGAACGCATCAAATACGACAAGGCGGAAGTCGGCCTTTGGTGGTCTCACGGAAAGCCGATAGCCGAGTCGTGGATCACCGCGTGTGTCGCCGTAGCGGTCACGCAGCCGAATGCGATAAGTGCCATCTTCCGGCACATCCAGTCGGAACGAGGGATCGTCGCAGAGCGTCGGCAGATCCGCGCCGCCCGGGTTCTGCTTGTCATCATCTTCTGTGGCTAAGCGGTTGTACGTCACAGTTCCGTCCGCATTGGTGATCACCCGCTCGATCAGCAGCAGCGGATCGGCGATGGAACCCAGTCGCTGAGCGAACACTTCCACGACCCATGCTTCGCCTTTCTTTGCGTCGAAGCGAAAAATGTCTTCGTCGGATCGTTCGGCAAAGGCACCTGTTGCTTCGAATGGCGGAGCTGCGGGCTGATCCGGAGTTTCTGCCGCCTCGGAAATCGACGCACGATCAGCCCGGCCGATCCGGACAAGATTGCCATCGACGGCGTTCCACCAGAATGAATCTGCAAACGCAGCCGTCGCTGCAGCACCCACAGGATTGTGATCGTTGCCGGGGACAATTGTCATTTGTTGCTGAAATACAGGCTGCCCGTTCAACCTGGTTTCCGTTGGAAGCCCATTCAACAGATGGCGGCCATAAACGGTCACGGCAGTTGGTTCATTCGTTACCACCAGTGCGGGACTCACCCAATCAACCAGCGGACGAGAATCGAACGACAGACGATACACAAACTGATCGCCGCCACCATAAACCGCATCCTGAACCCGTACGATCAGGTCTTCATCCTGTACCGCAGTAAACACAAGTGACGCTTCCTGCGCGAGGATCCTGCGAGACTCTGCCAGGCGGCGACCAGACGCATTGAACAGCTGGAGCATCGGCTGCATCGGCGAATCAATTCTCTCGGCTTCCGAGCGCACCACCAGGGTCTGGCCAGCCTTCATGGAGACTCGATAGAAATCCACATCCGTGGCACCGTTGGCACGGGCATTGATGATGGTTTCTATCGTCACCAGCGTCGCCTGAGCGAGCGTGTTGTTCGGTTCAATTTCGGCAGCTTCCGCCAGCGAATCGACTCGAAACATGCGAGGATTACTGATCCCGAACAGGCCGCGAACACGTACGTCGTAAAGCCCCGCCGGAACATCGGCGGCGACGGTGACTGCGAAGGTATTGGCAACCGGAGTGCCATTCGCATCCAGCTTCCTTACAGCGGTAATCCCGGGATGAGCGAAGACCATCTGGTCAAGCTCATCCAGGTCCGTGCCGCCACCGACTGTCAGATCCACCGCGATACCTTGCTGTCCGCCCGGTGGAAACACGGACGTGATGCGAGTTTGTGGAAGCTGTGCGAATGCCTGTTGTCCTGTCATGACAACAACAGCGGCCAGAAAGAAGCGAATCCCAGTCATAGAACGGGTTCCTGGGGGGAGATAATGAGGTGGGTTTTGGGGAGGGAAGGACTTGTTGCTGATCGCTGAAGTGAGCTTCAATGATTAAATTGAAACTCCTTGGTATTGATCAGCGCCCAGACGATGTCTTCATAACCACCACGAATGTTGGCTTCGTGGCTCTTGATATAGCTTGTCGCGACCTGCAGTTCTTCGGCATTGGGTTCTCGTGCGAAGACCCAACGATAAAGTTCTTTTACGCGATCTTCGTTTGCCCGTT
>JANOUN010000825.1:0-1792 GCA_031416875.1 Planctomycetota bacterium
GGCGACACTCCGCCAAACAAGTCCCTCGCGACCCCATTTTACGGACACGCACTAGCTCCTGTAGCAGATCGACTACTGAAACAGTTCAAGGCCGCTCAACAGGTATTCAAAACAGCCAAAGCGAACAAAAACGACAAAGCCGCCCAGGCTGCGAAAGATCAAATGGATTCACTATCGCTCTTCCGTGCCGACTTGACGGCGTTCCAGCGACTCTACACTTTCCTGTCGCAAATCTTCGACTACGGCAACACCGATATCGAGAAGCGTTCGATGTTCTACAAACGCCTGATCCCCTTGCTGAAGTTTGGCCGTGAACGAGAAGGCGTGGATCTGTCGCCAGTGGTTCTGACTCACCACAACTTGAAAAACCGAGGCAAACAGTCCCTGCAACTTCAGGACAAAGAATACCCAAAACTCGACCCAATCACCGAAGCCGGTACCGGCGCTGTTCAGGAGAAGGAAAAGGCATACCTGAACGAGATTATCGAAAAAGTCAACGACCTATTCAAAGGCGAGCTGACGGACAACGACAAGTTGGTGTATGTGAACAATGTGATCCGTGGAAAGCTGATGGAATCTCAGGTCTTGATTCAGCAGGCAGCGAACAACTCGAAAGAACAGTTCGCCAACTCACCTGACCTGAAACGAGAACTCGTGAATGCAATCATCAGTGCTCTGGACGCCCACACTGAAATGAGCAGCCAGGCATTGGGGGCCGATGCAGTCCAGCAGGGATTGAAGGACATTCTGTTGGGACCAGCAAAGTTGTATGAGGCATTGCGGGGGCAGGTGTAGCATTTGGACACACATCAACATGGCGAGTGAACCATGAGCGGTGCCGACTTGTCTTGGCGGGGGGCGTAGGAAAGCTGGTGCGGCGGATAAAGAGAATTTGATTATGCAGAGCAACGACAAACCCGTGACTAAAATCCCGAACAGGCTTGGGCTTCCTGTTGAATTTGATGAGAGTACGAATGAACTAACCATCTGGACTGGCGAGGGCGAGTTGAGGCAAGGTGCGAAGAAGAGGACAGGAGTCGCAAAGATCCTCATTCGGATGGAACCCCGCCCAGATATTTGCTACCAGTTCAATACTTCAGGCGGTGTTGGCGACGATCGACTATCGCGGAGAAATCGTCAAGAGGAATACGACAGCTACGTTCATTGATGGAGCCATCGGACGAGTCCCATGGAATCAAAATGAAAAACACTCGGACTAAATTTCGCTCGCAGAAAAATCCGGCCAAAGACTGTCGCATGGAAGTTTGAACAGCGTGAGGCCGGAAGGGATTCGGTTTACTGGGGTTGGGTTTGAATGTAAGTAAAGATTCGCCGAAGGTGTGGGCAGAACAGCGCAGCATGAAGTTCGGTGCGAAGCAAGTTGCGATACGAAGATAGCGAGCTGTCTTCATGCTGCCCCAGTCCCTCCAGCGGCAGACCACAGCAAGCACAGACTTTGGCGTCGTTCGGAACATCGACTTCCTGAATGCGTGCTGGCAGGTGCGAGTCATCTCGACGAAACACTGCCGGACTTCCAGGCTGCTGCCCTCGCTTCTTCTTCGGGGCCGTCTGCTCCGTTGGATCATTGAGCCGATTCGTACGATCGCTGGCTGACTGCTTTTCCGTTTTCTTGCCGAAGTGTTCAGCTTTGAGCTGTCGAATTTCGGCCTTCGCCTCATCCAGTTCGGCCTGCAGTTTCGTATTCCGCTCGACCGCGTCGGCATGCCTGCTTTTCCAGTAACCCACGTCACAACGCAGTCCATTCACCTGCTGACGCAACTCGGCATGTTCA
>JANOUN010000826.1:0-5383 GCA_031416875.1 Planctomycetota bacterium
ATTTCGTCCGGGATGTTGACAACGGTTGGCAGGACTCTGTTTCCTTTGACCGGAAAGGGCAACAGGATAACACCGACTTCCGGCCAATTCTTGCAACACTGTCGAGCTTTTTCGACTCCCATTACGAAAAATGCTGTCGAGAGTGCGTCTGCCAGGGCCGCAGATGGAGCTAAAACCGTCACCGACAGCATTCCATCGACTGGCCAGCCAGTTCGCGGGTCCAGAATATGTCCGTAGCGTTTTCCTTCAAGTCGGAAAAACTGGATGTTCGAGCCGCTTGTCGCCATCGCCTGATCGCAGAGCAACAGCGTTCCCAGGCGTTTCTCGGTGAAGAGCGGATTTCCGACGCCGACTGGCCATCCCGCATGGCCGTTGTGTCCACCTCGCGCCACCAAACTGCTGTGTCCGCCGTGGAGCAGAAACGAGTCGGGGCCATGTTCACGCGTTGCCAACCAGTCGCGGGCTTCGTCCAAAGCGTAACCTTTTCCGATGGCTCCGGGGTCCAGTACAATTCCCGGTCGATGAAACACCACGCTTTGCGAATCGGCCTGCAGAGCGACGTTTTTCAAACCCGCCCGATTCAGCGCGACGTCGATTTCGGCCTGCACGGGAATTCGACTTTCGCGACGGCACGCTCGCCACAAGCGCGTCAAGGAACCCGTCGCCATATCAAACGCTCCATCTGTCTGCACGTGGATTTCCACGGCTTTTTCCAGCAATTCGAACAGTTCCCGGCGAACGCGGACCGGGGCTTCGGCAGCCGCACGATTGACCGCCGAGAGTTCGCTGGAATCCCGATAAATGCTCAGCCAGCCTTCGATCGCGTGGAACAACTCCAGAGCCTCACCGGCAGCTTCGATTTGTTCCGTTGGTCCGGGATTCATAATCACGGAAAAATCACATGCCATCGCCCGAGCGGAAAGTCGGACGGTGATCCCCGCCGCCGGCTGAATCCGGGGACTGACGACCGAAATATCCTCCGAATCACGGTTTTGGAACGCACGTACGGGATTCAGCGTGGAAAACAAGTCTCGACGCGAGGAGGAAGGAGGCAAGTCGGGCATGTAAAGAACACTTAGAACCATGAAAACGCGTGGGATACAGCCCTTCGGCTGCGAACTGTCGGGCGAAAGCCTGTACTCCTGCAAAAACACCCAATACCATAGACGAAATTGCCGTAACAACAATCTGAAACTGGAAAGCGGGCGATTTGGGGCTTAACCCGTGGTTGCAGAACTGGCAATTGATGCTGCGTCCCGTTTGTCTCTGTTTGACAGGACCATCGTCCCGTCGGTCTCTGGTGTTCTGAAAGTGAAGCAACGCGAACTATGTCCCAAAAGCCCGCACCATCCAGACCCGTTCCTGCGCCCACACGAGTTTCCGAGGGACTTCCCTGGTGGTTGTGGTTGTTCCTGGTGGTTTTCGGGGTTTTCGTCGTCACGACCCTGGTCAGGAAAGCAATCCCTGAAGATCCCCGCGTGTATGTTCAGGAAGGCATGGCAGCCCTTGAAAGCGGTGACGTCGCGACCATTGAACGCAGCGTTCAGAAGCTGAAGAATTTTCCAGAGCATGCTTCAGAACAAAAACTGCTCGAAGGCATGTTGTATCTTGGGAAATCGAAGCCGGTGCTGGCGATCCCTTTTCTTCAGGATGCCTCAAAGGACCCAACGGTCCGAATCAAAGCATTGACGCAACTGGGGAACGCTTACATGCGTTCCCGACAGCTCATCGAATGCATCGCCGCTTATGAAGCAGCACTTCAAGAAGACGAAAACACCGATGATGCTCGCCTGAATCTGGCACTTTTGTTGAAGGATATGATCAGCTGGGACGAAGCGATGAAGCACCTGACGACTTTGGCAGAACGAAAGTTCAAGCCCGGCCTGGTGCATCAGTCGATGGCAGAAATGTATGCCAATATGGGCCAATACGCTGATGCGGCAGCCGCATACGAAGCAGCGATCACTGCGGATCCCACCAGTCCCACGAACTCCAAAAAATCGTCTGGTCTGCTCTTGTGCCGAATCGAAACAGGCAACTTCGAAGGTGCCGAAGAGTTTTTGCCGAGCGTAGATGATGCGGGTGTTCGTGAATCTGTACGAGCGCTGATTCTGGCGGCAAAAGGTGAAACCAAACAGGCACTCTCCGCGCTCGATCAGGCACTGCAGGAAAACCCAAACGACACCACCGCAAATCTGACATACGGCAAGATTATGGCAGGAATCGGTTCGAAGGAGAAAGCGATTGAAGCTCTGGCAAGTCTGCAGGGACCGATCAGCAGTCAAACACGTAATTTGAAATTGTTCGAGGTTGTTGTAAAACTGGCGACGATCGCGGAAGAACACGGGATTGCGGCAACGGCTCAGCAAAACGTGGATCAACTTAAGGATCTGGAATCACAGTTTTCAGCTAAACTTGCCGACGTCGTCAAGACTCGCGAAGGAGCTGCTCAGGCTCGAATCGAACTTGGCGATCTGGCCGCAGCGACCGGTCGTTTCGAACTCGCTCGTTCGATTTATCAAGGCGCAGTCTATATCGATAACACGCTGGAGGCAGCCGTCGAAACGAAGATGCAGGCGCTCTACTCATTGCTGCCGCCCCCGGTCCCGCAGAGGAATGGCGCCAATGCTCTGGAAATTACTCCGGAACCAACACCCGAACCCGAAAAAGCCGACACGCCAAAACTTGGGGATGCCAATCCTGACGATGTTGTTGCGCCAGACAAATCTGCGAAGGATGGGTCTGACGCACCAGACGCCACGACCGAACCCGCGCCAAACTGATGGACCTACCTTATCAGTCGGTACGCACCAGCGTCCGGCTATACCTCACGCGGCCACGAATGACACATTTTGGAGATTCTGGAAAGCGACAGATCCTGGGGGCGTTCAGGCTGTCCGTTACATATTTCCGTGCGATTCATTCGGTTGTCCCACATTCGGTTGTCTCCCTGCGTCGCATGAAATGGACAACCGAATGGGGACAACCGAATGGACAAAATAGCCGGAAACACTTCCGTACAAAAACCGGGTGCAAACGCACTCCGGCTGATCCCTCGTTCGCAGTCGCGTGAAGTATCGCTTCGCGGTGCCGCATGCATCTGCAGCCCAACAATCTTCGTTTCGGAACTTTGTCGTGGCAGATGACGGACATGAATGTCCATCCTACTGCTCACTGCCTTTCGCGTCCTGAACGTCGGCTACTTTGAGCCCTGCCCGCAGGAAGAAAAACATGCCGACCATCGTGACCGGGATCCATTGCGCCATGTGGTAATAAATGGATGCTGCAAAAACCGCTTCCCTGTCCTTTACAAAAAGGCTCAACACCAGCAGGAAGCAAAACTGAATCACACCGAAATATCCAGGCGATGATGGGATTGTCACTCCGACAGCAGTGACACCAAGGACAATTGCGGAGACCGACAGAGAAATATCAATGCCGAAAGCCCACAGCGAGAGATGAATGGTCAGCCCATTCAGCATCCACTGCAGGAATGACGTTAACAGGATCCCTGATAAAAGCCGTCCGCTTCGAAGCGAAGCCAATCCGGCTGCCCCGGTTTCCAGCAAATAGGCAACTTTTTGACCGATCGTCGGTGGCAGGAACGGAACCCTCCGGAGGCATCCTTCGACGAACAGGACGACCGGACCAGTCCAAATAAGATAGATCGCCGCACCCACTAATCCCAGGCTGACCGCGACTCCGAAAAACATGGCCGACGAAACAATACGTTCGTCAAGATCCGCCGCTTCGACAAGAAACAATCCCAGCATCAAAAAACCGAGGATCGCGATCACATCAAAGATTCGCTCGAGCACAATACTGGTCAGGACGGCCGTCCTGGAGATCCCGGATTGTCTTGAAAACACATAGACACGCACGAATTCTCCCAGATGTGCCGGCAACACGTTGTTAAAGGCGAATCCGATCAAGACCGAGGGCAGCAGGTCTCGAAGGGGTCGGAATTTTCCGAGAGGCTCAAGGAGAAGTTGCCAGCGGATCGCCTTCAACCAATAGAAGAGAACAAGGCAAGTCCACATTGCCGGAAGCGATCGATAGTCAGCCTGACGAAACGCCGCTTCAATTTCAGCAATCACTTCAGCAGGAGATTTTTCGCCGTTGTCACCTTTCAGCATTTGCTGAAATGCCCACCACAGGCAGGCTGCGGTGACAGCAAGACCAACCACCAGATTGAACCACTTTGTTTTGTAGAATGGTTTGCCGCGAGTGCTCACTAGCCTGTTTTTCTTTGGAAACCGGCCGGGCCGTCGTGGGCGTGCTGCCGATCCGTGGAGTAGCGGGAAGTCATCAGGTTGCCGAAAGCAAATCTGGCTGGAAGACCGGGGGTTCTACGCGGATTGGCGGGAAATCGTCAAGACGGATCTCATCTTGAGTCCAGTTTCGTGAATCCGATACGCTACAGGACCTCTCCAGTACTTCCGCTCGAACTCTTCTCGTTCCACAGGGCCACGCAGTTGCACTCTGCGTTCCGACTCACCCGCGTCGTTTCTTGTTCCGACCCAGCGAGCTGCCTTTTTGCTGCGCTCAATGAATTGCTGCGCGCAGTCGATGGACGTGTTGTTCTTTTGCGACCGCTGACAGAATGTTTCGACGGTCAACGAGATGACATTGACTTGCTGCTCACCGAATCGCAGCGTGAACAGTTACTCCGCGCAGCGTTTGAACATTGCATGCGAGGACGAATTCATTGCCGTATTCAGACGAGTACCCGGACCAAGGTCCAATTGATTCTCTGGACGATCGATTGTGCGCAACAACTGAAAGTCGATCTTTGGAGCAGTTTTGATCAACTCACGCGTCAACGACGCATTTGCATTCCGGCAGAACGGTTATTGAACACTCTGACTGCGGCCGTCCACGACGCTCAAATCCGCACTTCATACGGCGCTCACGCCGCCGACATGAAGCAGAATGAGTCTCCCCCTGGCCACGCATATGAAAAAATTCCTGCACTGCGTCAACTTCCGCCCGACATCGATCTCTGCCTTTTGTTGCAACACCTTGCCACAAAACGCAGGATATTGACAACGACGGCTGTACAAGAACGCATCGGCCGTGCCTGCGAGCGACTTGCATCGTGGTTGCCGGAACCGGCATCCCTGCATGTGCCGCATGTTCTGCAGGCCGCTCTTCGTGACGTTGCCGATCAACTGCCGCGAGCCATTATGATCGCACCGAAGTCCATCGCGTTGTCGGAAGAGTATCTGCTTCAGCGACTTGCATGCGTCCCGAACAATCGCGGCCTGCCAGTTCTTGAGCGTCGGCGACGACGACGACTGAGGACCGAACTCAGAAGTGCCGTGCTCAAGCACCGTCCCACGGTGGCAGTGATCGGAAGCGACGGAGCTGGCAAGTCGTCTGT
>JANOUN010000827.1:0-5173 GCA_031416875.1 Planctomycetota bacterium
GCGGCAGATTCTGTGATGCCGGAGAGTAACGGGAAATGCCGACCGGTCTTTGCGATGTCGCAGAGTGTCACCGCTTCGTGCAGGACGCGGATCGGGTGAATCTCATTCCGGAGTTCTTCCAGTGGCAGAAAGATCTTGCGAATTTTTTCCGCCAGATCATACTCCTTCGATGTGATTGCCCTCAGCATCTGCTGTGACAACGCGGGATTGACGCAAACACAGCCGGACGTGTACCCGTTCAATCGAAACTTCGTCATGTGAAGCAGTGCCGGCTGTTCTCCAATGCCGCTGCAGATCAATGGCGTATCGACCAGCGATACCAGCCGATCAAGAAAATCGTCGTCCGCCGGATCCTTGCGGACGATTGCGTACTTGATGAATGAAACCAGTCCGTCGCGTACGAGCTCAGCTGCGCCTTCCGGGCTGATGTAACCTTCTTCCTTAATATAGAGCACCGCCGGACGGCCAAAGGCATCCACAAATTTCCTGAAGCCGTTCATCAGTCCCGCTTCGGTCATGACTGCCTTTGTCGGCAAAACCATCGCTGTCGGAAAACGAGTACTTTTGAGGATGTCTGCCTGATCCATCATCAGTCCAAACGACGGCCCGACCGACGGAATTACAAGTGTTTCGTTCGCCGCCGTGGCTTCCAGCATCTCCAGCAGGGATGCATATTCAGAAGGCCGGATGTGATACAGATTGGCATTGCCGCCGTACAGCAGCATCGAAACACCACCGCCTTCGATGTGCCGAATGAGTCGTTCATTTTCCTGCTGACAAATGCGGTCATTTTCGTCGCGTGCGAGAGGCGGTACAGCCAAGACAGATGAACGAAACTGTTCCATGCGGACGGGTGTAGTTTGCATTGCACTGAATTTCCGGATCGAATTGCCGTTGCAGTTCTGAAATTTGAAATCTCAAATCTGAAATCAAGAAGTGGGATAAGGACGGTCTACATCATCATGTCCTGCAATCGATGCAGATGAAAGTGATGTGGTCCAAGTTTTCCGCCGTAGTTCCCGGCGGTGATTCTGATCAAACCAGGAATTGCTGCCGCGGCATCGAGCCCTGCCTGCATGGCCATTGCCACAGCGTTCGCCGACAAGCCATCGATCACGATTTCGTAAACCGCGTTCTCAGAGGCAGCCAGCGACGTCTCTGTCTGACCAACCAGTGTCGGACAGAATTTGTCGTTTGTGCTGGCCTTCAGTTGCGGATACTTCGAGCCGACTTTGGAACCGCTTCGCACAATTCCTGCCGGAAACGGCATGATCACATCCGGAATCTGTCGAATGGCTGTCGCGGCGGCACGCGCGGCCTGCAGCGTCGCCAGTTGCGAAGCTCCGCAAAAAATCAGATTACCGCCCCCGATTCCTTTGACCGTCCCGAAAAAATCCTCGCACAGGAATTCACCATCCATCACCGGCAATCGCCAGAATCGCCGACTGCCCAGCTTCTTGCTGATCTGAAATCCATCGCCAAAGTAACGCAACTGACCGCCCACGCGTATCTGTTGATCCTTTGACTCCGCAAACAACCCGCAGTAGCACGCTGTCGTGGGGCAGGTGAGCACGTTCTGGCCGATCCGACTGACGACCGCCGCCTGCAATGCTTTCGACCTGAATCCAAAAGCCAGAATGGAAACACCCGGACGACCATCCGGTGTCTCTTCGGCAGGCAGCATGCGTTCGACGCCGGCTTCCGTATCGCACCCGATCACGCTCGACGCATTGCCACAGAACTCCTGCGCCGCCGCCGATACCAGTTCCGCATCCAGCGCCGTGATGATGACGCGCGTGGCCGACATCGGAAATGCTTCCGCGAACGTGTCATCAATCGTCAGCGTCTGTGTCATGGGAACGCCTCTTCAGGAGCGGTGGAGAAATTCGTGTCGGGCCGATTAGCGATTCAGCGTCTTCACAACCGCATCACCCATTTCGGATGTACTCACTGCCGGCCCGCTGCCGGCAATATCCTTCGTTCGAAGGCCGGACTTCAGCACGCGGCTGACGGCATCTTCAATCGCGTCGGCCTCCACATTCGTGTTCATCGAATGGCGCAGCAACATGGCGACCGCGAGAATTGTCGCTAAAGGATTGGCCACGTTCTTACCGGCAATGTCCGGTGCCGAACCATGAATGGGCTCAAATAATCCCGGCCCGCTGGATCCGATCGACGCCGAGGGCAGCAATCCCAGTGAACCGGGCAGCATGGAAGCTTCATCCGTCAGAATATCGCCAAACAGATTTTCCGTCACGACCACGTCAAATTCACGCGGTTTCGAAATCAGGTGCATCGCCATCGCATCGACCAGCACGACGTTGTATGCCAGATCCGGATATTCGGTCCTGATGAGTCGCTCAGAAACCTGACGCCACAGGCGCGACGATTCCAGAACATTCGCCTTGTCCACCATGGTCAGCTTGCCGCGACGCTTGCGAGCTGCCTCCGCCGCCACACGCACGACACGTTCAATTTCACCTGTGGAGTAAATCATCGTGTTCCAGGCTTCTTCGCCGGACGGATGAGGCCGACGGCCGGATTCGCCGAAATAAATCCCGCCCGTGAGTTCTCGTACAAACAAAATGTCCGTGCCTTCGACGATCTCGCGCTTCAGCGGTGACGCATCCAGCAATTCGTCCCACGTCTTTGTTGGACGAAGATTGGCAAAGAGTCCCAGCTCCTTGCGAATTCGCAGCAGGCCAGCTTCCGGACGAGTCTTCGCGTTCGGGCCATCCCACTTTGGTCCACCCACAGCGCCCAGCAGCACAGCCTGCGAATTTCGGCATGCGGTCAGAGTGGCTTCGGGAAGCGGATCGCCACAGGCATCAATGGCATTCCCGCCAATCGCATGTTCCGGCATTTCGAATGAGTGCCCAAAACGTTGAGCAACAACGTCCAGAACTCGGCGAGCCTGCGAAACAATCTCCGGCCCGATACCATCACCCGGAAGCAGGACAATCGTGGCGTCCATCAGTACAACTCCACCGCCAGTGGCGGCCGTCAACACACAAAAGAATGTCAGAAAGACGCACAGCGTAAACGCTTGTCATGTTGATTCAACCCATTCTGCGCCGATGCTCCGCATCGGGAATTCGCTGATCGTCGAGACGCCGTGGTCATACATCACCAGAGCGTTCGGGTGTGCTCCTGCATTGGCCTGCGGCAAGGGACAGTGAACCCAAATATCACGGCAGCCGTGAGTGAATTGTGAGTAGCAGCTTGCAAGCGGGCGATGGCGCGTGATAATCTGATGGGCTAAGATTGTCTCCAGGGGCTGCAAAAACAGAGATTATCGGGAATCGTCGATCAAGTTGTTAACGGAGTCGTTCAGATGAATCTGCCAGATCAGTTGCGTCGAATGCGACGGATTGTGTTTTCCGGAGTTGTCGTGTCCTTCGTCGCCACCATGATGGGCTGTGGCGGCAGTGAGGAGGCAGCCACCAGCAGCGCAGAAACGTCTGCTGCTCCTGCAGGAGGTTCGTCGCCATCTGCTGCACCGGCGATGCCTGGCGGCGGATCGATGCCTGGCGGCGGATCGATGCCTGGCGGTGGATCGATGCCTGGCGGTGATGCTGCGCAAGGTGCCGGAGGAGCAGGCATGATGTCAGGTCCGTCAGGGATGAGTAACGCGGCCGGGGCAAGTCCAACGATGTCCGGAGGGCCAGGCATGGCCGGGATGCCTGCGGGTTACGCTGGCAGCGTCTCACCAAACGGCGGCGCACCAGGCGGTGCTTACGGTGGAGAAGGTTATGCGGGCGGACAGGTTGCCGCGAAAACTCTGCGACCGGACACCTTTGATGCATGGTCTGATGCAGATTTCGTGTCGGCTGCTCGCGAACGTGATCCAAGGGTTCTGGATGCAATTGACTTTAAAGTCAAGTCGGCACCGGGCGATGCCAGTGTCGCGGTATTGCTGACAAGCCTGCTGGATCTGCCGCCATTGCCAACACAGACAAATCCCGGCGGGGCCGCGACAGGTTATCCCGGAATGACCGGCGCGACAGGCACTGGAAGTTCAATTCCCGGTTCGCCGTATCCCGGTTCGCCGTATCCAGGCACAGGAACTTCGGGTTCAAGTGTTCCGGCAGGATCGGCGACAATGCCTCCTGCGGCAAATGCGACGCCGGGGGCAGGCACATCCGGAGCTGCACCGATTTCGCGTCCGCAATCCTTTCCGTCAAGTCCTCCGCAGAGTTCGCTTGGCAAACCAATGAATGGAGATCTCAGTGGCACAGCGACGGATCCACGAGTTGCCATCGACAGTGTTTCAGCCATGATTTTGGAAGCGGCCGTCACGTACATGCCGCAGGGCGCGGCAGTCGGAGCGGTTGCCGGTGGGGCTGCCGGCCGCATGGAAGGCCTCACAGGACAGGCATCAGGCAGTAATTCAGCACCGGGCAATTATCAACCTCCGGGCGCAAATGCTGCTGGCGCGATGCCGCCAGGTTATCCCGGCGGCGGAAATCTGAATGGAGAATATCCGGGAGGTGGCTACTCCAGCGGTGACGGGCAGGGTGCGAACGGGCCACCGAGTGCCGGTCAGTTGCAGGACCGATTGCTGGTCTCAAAAGTTGTGGATGGTCTGATCGCAAACAATTCACAGGACGCGTGGCAATCGGTGTTCGGAATCGTGGCTGGGACGGTGAAGACGCCGTTGCCGGCCGCGGCCAATTGTGAGATCGTGGTTGAACGACTCGTACAAAACATGGATTCAAATCCAGACGTGATTCAACCTGTTCTTTTAGCGTTGCTCGACAACGCGACCCAGGTTCCACCGGAAAGCCGAACCGCCTGTATGCGAATGCTTGCGGCGATCTCGGCGACTCAGACCGGTCAACTCACCGGGTTTGCGATGACAGAGACATCTCCGACCGCAGCACCCGGAGGAATCAATGGATATTCAGGTGCGGCCAGCAACGGAGGCGGCCTTGCGGGAGTTGGGTCCGCATATCCCGGAATGTCCGGAGCCGAAGGCTCTCCGGGTATTGGCTCTCCGGGTATGGGTCCTCCAGGTATGGGTCCTCCAGGTATGGGCTCTCCAGGTATGGGTTTTCCGGGTATGGGCTCTCCGGGTATGGGCTCTCCGGGTATGGGCTCTCCAGGTATGGGCTCTCCAGGTATGGGCTCTCCAGGTATGGGTTTTCCGGGTATGGGCTCTCCAGGTATGGGT
>JANOUN010000828.1:0-10966 GCA_031416875.1 Planctomycetota bacterium
TCCAAGACCCAGATTCTTCAGGAAGTGCCGTCGATTGTTCATGAGTCTGTGATCCGCGAAAGGGTTGTCGTGAATTGTCTTTAAAAAAGGGGTCAGGAACCAATAGTGCGTTGTCAAGTGTTAAAATGCAGGTTGGACATTCTTGTCCGACCGCGTTTTGACGGGCAAGAATGCCCATCGTACGCCAAAATCAAGTTCTGACAGGGCACGAGCCCCTTTTTAAAGCCTACTTTGTTTCCGCTGCTGCGACAGGTTCTGACTTCAATGTCCAGCCGCGCGCGTTCGAGCGGCAGGCGATTTCGACCGCTAAGTGTTTCATATTGTACTGGTGATCTTTGAAGAACGTCGATAATTCAGCAATCGAATCCGGTCCGTACGCCAGAATCGGCTGTTGAACCATGTGATGAAATAACTGCCGCGCAAACGAACGCTGCGTTTCGTCACTGCGGGCCATGAAAGTTGCCAGTTCCCGCGCTCCAGCGAAACGCACGAATTCACCGTTACGCTGCAGATACTGTCCGGTCGCATCGATTGCCTTTTCTTTCTCGACGTCCCGGTAGCGACCGACGGAATCAAAATTCTCCAGCGCGAAGCCCAATGAGTTAATCAGGCCGTGACAATTCGCGCACACGTCGGGGCTGGTTTGGATTGTCACACGTTCGCGCGTCGTCAGATTCGGTGCGAGGTCCGGTGCGGTCGGAGCGACTGCGATCGGTGGCGGCTTGACGCCTCGCCCCAGAATCCCGCGCGACATGAATACACCGCGATGAATGGGCGAACTCGTCTGCATGTACGCAAAGCCGCTCAGGATGAAGGGATGCGAAATGATGCCCGCGCGCTTGTCCGGTTCGAATTTTACTTCCTGAAACGGCGCGTCTTCAGGCAGATCGACGCCATAGAATTTCGCCATGCGCCCGTTCATGAAAATCGTATCGGTCAACAACAAACGCTGAAAGTCGGCGTTGTCTGCATCCAGCGCCTGTGCCAGCATCAACTCCAGAGAGATGCGCAGGTCAGCGGCCAACTCCGGCGTAAAATCCGGAAACGCTGCGTGATCTTTATCAATCTCCTGAAGCCGCTCCAGATTCATCCAGCTTCGCAGAAACTCCAGCATCCGCGCACGGCCACGGTAGTCGTTGACAAGCCGCCATGCCTGTTCGCGAATTTGTTTGTCGTCCGCCAGCCTGCCGTTCTGAGCCGCTTCGAACAACGGCGGATCGGGGATCGAATTCAGCAGAGCGAACGACAGCCGTGACGCGCGGTCAAACTGGTCGTCGGCACCGGTCGGTTCGCGGTACAGGAAACGCGGTGACTTGAGAGCCAGCAGGACGATGCGGCGAATGCCGTCCTCAAGGCTTTTCGCAGCGGCAAACTGGCTATCCACGCAATTCTGACGCAGTTCATCCGTCAATGGTCGGCGGAACGCCCGTTCAACAAACTGTGCCGCAAAGGTCCGCAGCTTTTCGTCGCGGTCCCCTTTGTCGTCAATGAGGCGTGGCAAAGCGGCGACAACTTTGTCGGCAACTTCGGTGGCTGCATACGTCGTCGCTTCATCCCATGCCTTTGACACACTGGTGCCGCGTTCGTAACCGGCACTGCGGTCATCCGGTGGAAACGGTGATTCCACAATCATGACCTCGGGTGAATTCTCCGGAATCAGGTTGGCCGCCGGAATCACTTCTTTCACTCCATGCGGAGCTTTCCAGGACAGCGAAACAGACGAAGTCGCTTCCTTGAATTTGAACCATTCCAGTTCGATCGGATACACGCGTCCTGCGAGCAGAAATCGCGAGCCCGTGAAATCCATCTCCGGCCCCGATCGAACCCAGGCATCAATCAACGGCGTCCTGTTGTCGTTCACATTCAGCCGCGCTCCGTTTTCCGTATAGACGGTGAATTCGTACCAGCCGGTTTCGCGAGGGATGAGAGACCCCTTCCAGCGAATCGAAAATTCATCGTTCGCAAACTTGTCGGCCTCCGGGCTGGCTGCGCCAAAGTTGAAGTTCACGATCGCATCGGTGCGCTCGATCATGCGCTTATCACGATTGAAATCCCGGCTGGCGAAATAATCCGCCTTCAGACCACGTTCCGCCCCGGGCTCAACCTTCCACCCGACACTTGTCCCCAGATCGGCGATGGCATTGCGATACTGTGAAACCGTGAGTCGGCTGAATTCAACGCGCGGCGGATTGAGTCGGGCCTGTGCTTCAGGCGAATAGAACTGCTGCTGCATCCATTCCGCGACGGCTCGAGCATCATCACCCACGCAGTCTGCGGGCGATCCTTCCGGCATGGTACGCGTCACCAGATCTGCCAGATCCGAAGTCGGGCGGTCACCAAAGATCGGGGCTGGTACTTCCGTTGTTCCGGAGCCGTTTGTGCCGTGGCAACGGATGCAAAGCGATTCATAAACCGCGCGGCCACGCTCAAGCACCGAAAGCTGTGCGGCGGACTGACCAACGGGACTCGGTATGTCGTCTGCTCGGGGAGCATCGACTGTGACTGTCAGCAGGAGCAGACAGAGCAATCCGGCGGATGGCCGCATAACTCGCTCCAGTTTCTCGATCGTCTAATGGTGGGATTTTGTGGCAGGAGTCGAATTCAAATATCGCCTGGAAACCAATCGGCGCGGTCCCCAGCGTCAAGACGACTGTGTAAATAGTATATCTCGTCGGTTTGACGCTGGGCAATTCCCCATGTCCCGCGCTTCGCAGCTTTTTCAACACTGAGGATAAACCGGCCAATTGCGAAGAATAGTAAATATGCGTCATCATGGCAAATTATTCCGTGCCGCTGGCGGTTTGTTGATTAATACCGCGCGGTTGAGGATGGCACATTCGTTTAACCGCGCGGGCAACGCCCCGCGCGGGAATCCATCCAGCGGGACGCTGCCCACGCGGCCCGCTGGGCACGCGGTTAAACGGGCCAATGCCAGCCGCGTGCGGTATAGGTGTCGTCGGCATGGCAGCCGCCTCGCCCTCCCGAGAATCAACGCCGATTGCGCACTCCCAAATCCGCGACCGCACCCGTTCGCCTGTTTGCCGGATTCGCTCTTGGCGGATTTACAATCTCTGCGGTATCATGTGCCGCTTGACCGAACCAAGAGAACACAGACGCGCCAGGGAAGTGATGCGATCGAGTGAACTCGTGATTTGAGGCGATTGACGAATGGAATTCAATATCCGCCCCGCAGCAAAATGCTGCGCGAAAACCGGCCAGCCATTTCGCCCAGGGGACGTCTGCTGGTCGATGCTGATCGAAAAAGACGGCCAGATGGTGCGTCAGGACTTCAGCAGTGAGGCCTGGGAAGGGCCACCACCCGAAGCGATTTGTCACTGGCGCAGTCAGATTGCACAGTCCACCGTGACAAGTCGTCCAAAGCTGGACGCTGATTCGCTGTTCGATTACTTCCTGCAGCTTTCGGACTCTCCAAACATCGTGCAGCAACAGTATCGATACGTTCTGGCGCTGTTGTTGTTGAGGAAGCGGCGGCTGGTCCTGGAAGAAGTTGTGGAACTCGACGACCGCCCGACAATGCGATTGGTCGGCAGTGCCGGCGAAGGTCCTTTCGATGTGCCGGAAGAAGAACTCAACGAAGAACAAATCGATCGACTGCAACAGCAACTGTTTGATACCGGACGAGCCTACGCGGCGTAGTCTTCGATTCCGCCCGATGAGCATTTGTTTCCCGTCTGATTCTCTGACGATCCGGATCGCATGACTTCCACCCGCATCATCTTTTTGCTGATCCTGCAGGCGACGCTGGTCGGCTGTCTGACGGGCGGCAGCAAGACGACGGTCGTGCCCCATGTCGATCCCGTGCTGTCGAACACATTGAGCTGCGAGGAACTGGTCGATTATCTGAATGCGAAGAATCAGGGACTTCACGGCTGGCGGTGTATGACGACGCAGGTGTATGTGAGCATGCCGGGTTTGCCGCTGCCACAGAAACTTTCAGGAGCGCTGTCCTGTAGCGCTCCCAGCAGTTTTCGACTCACGGCCGACAATTTTGTGGCGATGGCAGATGTCGGATCGAATGATGAACTTTGCTGGTCATACTTTAAGCCAGGTGAGCCGGTTGTCATGACATGGCATCACGAAGACTCACATCTGCTGGAATATATCCCAGGCAATTTTCCTCGGCTGGACCCCGCATGGCTGATGGTCATCCTGGGAATTCAGCCACTGGATGCGAAGGATTTTAAGATCCAGAAGCCTCCGGCCGGATCACGTGAACTGTGGCTGGTGTCGATCGAGGAATCCGCCAGCGGTCAGCCGTTGCGGCGAGTCATCAAAGTCGATACGGTACGCGGCTTTGCTCGGGAACACTCTTTAATCGATCACAACGGCGAACACTTGCTGCGGGCGCAGCTGAGCAATCATCGAACGTGCGGCGGCCATGTCATTCCGCATACCGTCAAGATCAGCTTCCCGCCTCAGAAAACCGAACTCACGCTGAATTTCAAGGGCATCGAACCCAATTTTCGCGTTGCGGACGGGCTTTGGGCGCCACCGGTCGGCGTCGCGCATGTCGATATGGGCGACTACGTTCGGAGCATGTATGCGGATATTCCACCAAGACAAAAAACCGCTGTTGATTCACTCGTGGAGGTCCCGCAAAACGACACGATGCTGGATGGAGTGCCGCGACGAAGTGAAGATGATCTCGTCGAACCCGAATTTGATTCATTTGATATGACGGATGAATCATTGTTTCCAGACGACCGCTCGCCCGATGACCGATATTTCGGAAAGGAAGAGCCGGAAGACGCAGTTCAACGCTTTGACGACGACGCCGACGACCACCGCTCCAACACTCAAGGTCCAATCCGTGAGGCAGGGTTTCAGGAAGTCCCTGATTTCGACATCGTGGCCCCGAAGAAACCTGGATTTTTCTGGCCTGGCGCTAAACGGCGTCGCTGACACAGGCTCGTTTAACCGCGTGCCCAGCGGGCCGCGCTAGCAGCATCCCGCCGACTAGATTCCCACGCGCGGGGCGTTGCCCACGCGGTTAAACAGATGTGCCATCCTCAACCGCGTGCGGTATAGTAATCGCAGGGTGCGTGAAGCGGATCGCAACGCACCGCTGGGGAAAGCGTAAGAAACTGGTGTGTTTCGCTATCGCTGCACACACCCTACACGAATTCACTCAGTCGATGGCCTGGTCCTCGACCACTGATTAAACTCTCAGGAACCCCTGCATCCAATCATCCTGAAGAGGAAACTCGATCATGGCATCTGCGCCCCTGCCTGTCGTTGCACTTAAATCACTTCCCGGTATCCAGCAGTTTGATATGACCGGCCACGTCGCCATTGTCACCGGCGGTTCGAAAGGACTTGGTGCGGCGATGGCAGCCGGACTGGCATCTGCCGGCGCGACGACGGTGATTGTCAGTCGCACGCTCTCGGAATCACAACGCATCGCGGCAGAGATCTCGGATGGATTCTCGGTGCCTTCCATCGGACTGCAGGCCGACGTTGCGAGACCTTCCGACGTCGAACAACTTATAGAAGACGTGATGGCGCAGACGGGGCGCATCGACATTCTGATCAACAGCGCGGGGATCAATATCCGAGGCAGTATTTCGGCTCTGACGTACGAACAGTTTCAGGAGGTGCAGAAAACCAACGTCGATGGCACATGGTTGTGCTGTAAGGCCGTGATCCCGCACATGAAAGCCGCTGGCTACGGGCGCATTGTGAACGTCGCCAGCACGCTGGGAGTCGTCGGTCTGGCCAACCGCACACCGTATACCTCCAGCAAGGGAGCCGTTGTGCAGATGACGCGCGGGCTGGGCCTGGAACTTGCTCCGTTTGGCATCACCTGCAACGCTCTCTGCCCCGGCCCGTTCCTGACACCGATGAATATCCCGATCGCCGATACCGAAGAAGCGAAGAAACACATCATCGGTGCCGTCGCCATGGATCGCTGGGGGCAGTTGAACGAGATTCAGGGAGCCGCGATATTGCTCAGCAGCCCGGCCAGCAGCTACATGACCGGCAGTCTGCTCACCGTCGATGGCGGCTGGACTGCCAAATAATGTGCCTCAGGCGTGGCCGCTGCGCAGGATGGACATTCTTGTCCGTCACGTCGCCTCTGCCAGAGTGATGATTCTTGTGTGGCGAGAGTTCTTCGCAACAGGAGACGTTTCAGCGAAAACTCGGACAAGAATGTCCAAGCTACAAGGATCGCAGTCCCACGCGCAGGTCCATGACGTTGGTGTGGGTCGGGCCGGTCTTGAACAGACCATCGACAGCATTGAATATCGTATACGAATCGTGCCGGGCAAGAGAACTGTCCGGATCCAGACCGCTGGCGGCGATTCGTGCAACCACCGCTTCATCGGCGATCGCCCCGGCGGCATCGGTTGGGCCATCTTCTCCATCGGTCCCTGCGGAAAGCAGCACGACGTTCTTCCAGTCGGCGGAATTCCGGTGCGACGTGACAGCGGCCAGAACCAGTTCCTGATTGCGGCCTCCCCGCGATACAGCACCGCCGTGGGTTCCTGAGGTGCCGCTGCCGCGAGCGGTCAGGTTCACAGTCGGTTCACCGCCACTCAGAATGCAGACGCGACGCGGATGGCCAGTCGCGGATGCTTGCGGCGTGCCACCCGATTCCGCACCAATCGCCAGCAGGCGCCCGATCAACAGGTGTCCTTCCTCAGCGGCTTCGCCGGCGTTTGCTGAACCCAGAGACTGCACTTCGTATCCCATGGCCTTTGCCTTCACGGCCGCTGCATCGATCGCCATCGAGTTGCTGGCAACAATCCGATTGAGCACTGTGGGCGGCAAAGGAACTTCAGTGTCCAGGTCAGTGCTGTGGGTGGCATCCGTTTGTCGTTCAAGAAATGCGACGACGTGCGGCGGTATCCGGTCGAGCAATTCTCTGTGCCGGAGCACCTGCAACGCATCGGCCGCGCGTGGGGCACTGGGAATTGTCGGTCCCGAACCAATGACTTCCAGCGGGTCGCCGATCACATCGGAAATGATCAGAGCCACCAGTGTCCCGGCGCGACAGGCGGTCGCCAGTCGTCCGCCTTTGACCTGCGACAGCTGTGTGCGAACCAGATTGAGTTCGTGAATTGGTGCTCCACTGCCCGCAAGGGCACGTGTCACAGACAGCTTGTCGCTGAGCGAAATCCCCGGCACCGGACTGCACAACAAGGCGCTTGCGCCGCCGGAGAGCAACACGATGCAGACGTCCGATTCCGAAAGTGATCGAAGTCGCCGCAGAATCTCCTGAGTTCCCTCAACGGCTTCCTGCGTCGGTTCATTCAGACCGGCAGGCCGCGCGGCATGCAGATGGATGTGCTTGAGGGGTCGCACGCAGTCGGCGGGCACATTCACCCAGCCGGAAATGCGGTCCGCAAAATTCGTAGCCAACAGGGCTGCTTCGATGCCGCTGGCCATTCCGGCCCCGGCTTTGCCGGCACCGACAACCTCAATGCGGCCGGCCTCCGGCATCGGAATTCGGTTGTCGGCAATCCACAACTGGTCGTGCTGAACCCGGATCTGCTGTTCGACCGACTTCGCAGAATCCACGGCGGCGAGGCCGGCAGTCCAGATCGCAATGGCATCGTCACGCAGCGACATAACTCACGCGGATGGCCTCATCTGTGAATGTGAATAGGATGACAGCACCTCGAAGAGATCGGCAGAAATTCGTACATCGTCATCGGAAAAATCGGCAATCCAGGTGCGGTCCCAGATGATGGCGTCGGCCAGAATTCGAGTCAACTCCCCCAGTTTCATCGAGACTTCCGGCTCAGGATAAACCGTCGTCTCAGGAGCTTCCGCTCCGACAAACAAGCGCAATCTGGAACGCATGCGTGAAACCCTCAACGTCACAACCCGTGTTTTTTGGAATATCTCCAGACCGCCTTCGTTTCCCCGGGGCGGCACCCTTTGATATCCACTCCTCCTCTGCTCCGAACTTAGTTATCGGGCACACGATCATGCGACCTTCATCAAAAGTTCCGATTGGGTAAACAGTAACGATTGTCTGTTAAGATCATCTGTGACAGCCGTACAGCGAGATGGGGTGTCCGTGACCAACTGCGGCAGTTTCCGCCGCTCGCAACGTGGGATAAGCTTCCAGCTTGTCATTGCTGTTCAAGAACATGGTTTTGTTGCCAGGCTGGAAGCCTGGCCCGCGTAAATCACACAGTCGGCGAGTTATTGACGATGCGCAATCTGTAGGCACACCGAATCACAGACATGGTGTGCCTGCGCTGCCGCTTGTCACACCCTACAAATTCACAGAATGGCCAGCCGTGACGTAAATCAGCCGGCGGCTACCGCATTAACCCCAATCTGGTGCTGGCTCAATTGCACGCTGCCGGTTTCGGTAATCAGATAATTGTGTTCAAATCGCATACCGCCCTGGCCTTCGATGTAGCAGCCGGGTTCGAGTGTGATGACATCCCCTGCGATCAGCACATCGTCGCTTTCGGACACCAGTACCGGTGGTTCCGGGTGTTCAAGCCCAAGCCCATGGCCAGCGTGATGCGCTAAGGGGCCAAAACCTCGCGATTCTAATACCGTCGAAGCGGCGCGCCACAGATCCCGACAGGCAACGCCTGCTTTCAGCATCACTGCCGCGGCCTGGAGCGCATCACGACACGCTTCGAACTGTGCCAAGATTTTGTCCGAAGGTGTACCCACGGAAATCGTGTTCGTGAAATCACTGCGATAACCATGAATGATGACGCTGTAATCAAGAATAAACAGGTCACCGTGCTGTAGACGATACTGTGTCGGAAGACCTCCGGCTTTGTGCAGCATGGCATTGGTAGCGCGAAAATCACCATAGACGATACAGGGCACACCGGCAACTTCCTGAGCCGCGCGCTGGACTTCGAGATACACCTCGAATTCGGAGACGCCCGGTTGAATCACGTCAAAGGCGCGTCGATGACCGGCCTCACAGGCGCGCATGCAGGTTTGCAGCAGTTCCACCTCGTCAGCGTGTTTTGATCTGCGCAGCGAGCGAATTACCGTGCCGAGCGTCGTGGGCTGTTCGTCTTCGTCATCCGCAAACTGCCAAGCCGCATCTTCGGCGACCATGGAGGCCACCATTTCGGAGATGCCTTCGGGTTCGATCAGCCCCGTTTCGCCAGTCCAGACATTTTCAATGTCCGTCAGAGCCTGGCAAAGTGCATCGTCACGATTGGTGACCGATTTCTTGTGCGTGTACCACGGGACAATGACTTCGCGATCGACGAAATACGGGACTGTCGCCGATCGTTTCGCAAAGTTGTCTGCCAGCAGAATCGCCTGACCGGCGCGCGTCAGCAGCAGCAGCGACTTCTGATCCGCCGAAAAGCTGAAGGGATTGATGCGGAAACTGCTGAAATACTGCACGTGCCGTGCATCGCCGATCAGGACCCACGAAATCTCGTCCGGCAACCGCTGCCAAAGTCTCGCCTGCCGTTCGCGGCAACCCGCTGGAGTGAGCATGTGATTCAGTTTCCTCGCGTTTTATTCATGATTGAAATGTCGATGGACTTGTCGAACCGAACCTTACTCGCCGCTGTGCGTGTGGTCCATGTCGCTGAAGGCAAAATATTCCGATGGATCATCGTGTACACGCACTTTCACCGGTTCGAGCTACCTCTGTAAAGGATCGGCTGGAAATTATTTTTCGGATTGTGAATTTCCGGGCTGCCGACAGGCAGTTTGGCGGTGGCCTTCACACCGCGCGGGCTGCTGGCCTCGACCGTCACGTCGGACGGTGGAGCGTCGTGATTTGGGGGAAGTTGGGGCGTCAGAGTACTTTGGATGGCCCCGCTGTTCTGGCCCTTGTTCTATCACGTTCGCCACCAAAGACCGAGACGGGCCAAGTCCCGGAAACTCGGTCCGGCGCTGCGATTCATGTAGCTTGGACATTCATGTCCGAGATACTGGCCAATCACCTCGGCATTGTCGAACGGTCGTCAAGTCGCAACAACTTTCGCTTCGACTGTGTTTTATGGCCGTGCGACGGACATGAATGTCCATCCTACATGCGTCGTTCTGCCATGGCACCCAAAACTGGACTCATCTGCCATATGTTTTAAAACGTCAGCGGAGGTCTCTAACTGATCATCAGATCCCGGATCGGATTTCCGGGGCAGATCACAAAAGGGCGACCTTCGATGTCGGTGAGTTCCAGATTGGGGGGAACGCCCATCAGATCGTAGACGGTGGCAGCCAGATCAATGGGATTGACCGGATTCACGGCCGGATACGCCGCGTGCTGATCGCTGGCGCCGTAGACCTGGCCGCCTCGAATGCCTCCTCCGGCCATCACCGAAGTAAAACAGTTGGGCCAGTGATCTCGTCCGTCTCGTCCCGCCCCGGCGTCGCTGTTACGCTGCCCGATCTTTGGAGTGCGACCGAATTCGCCGGTCCAGATGACCAGCGTTTCATCCAGCAGACCTCGTTGATCCAGATCGTCCAGAAGCGCCGAAAATGCGCGGTCCGCAACCGGCATCAGTCGATCCCGGAGATCAATGAAATTGCGGCTGTGCGTGTCCCAGTAGACACTCACATTCTTGATGCCGTCACTCGGCCAGTACACGGTCACCAGCGGGACGCCGCGTTCAACCAGTCGTCGCGCCTGCAGGACTGACTGTCCGTGTGGGTTTCGTCCATACCAGTCACGCACGGCATCGGGTTCCTGAGTCAGATCAAAGGCGGATCGACCAACCGCTGAGGCCAGCAGATCAAACGCCTGTGAATAATTTCGCTGCATGTTTCGCGTGGAATCCAGTTGCTGAAGTCGCGTTGCTGTGACCTCCAGAGAATTCAGCAACGAACGGCGACGATTCATACGAGTTTCAGGAACCTCGTCGAGTGGCTCAATCTCGCCAACTCGGTAGTCAGCACGGGACGGATCTGCGTCGATCGTGAGCGGATCCCATGTCGGGCCGAGCCATCCCGCGAACTGTCCGTGACTCTGCTCGACAAACCGCGGAACATCGTT
>JANOUN010000829.1:0-2531 GCA_031416875.1 Planctomycetota bacterium
AAAGATCTTGACGAATTCAGGAATCACCGCACCCGCCAGCGTCCCACAGGAAATAATCGATGACAGAATCCACCACAGCGAAGCATTACCGGCCAGCGGTCCTGTGGCGGCAGTCGGTCCGATCGTGACCCAGGAAATTGCATACGTCATCATGATGGACACGATGGAAGTGATCCAGACCAGACGAGTCAGAGGTGTTTCAAACTCCAACTTGTCTGCATTCAGGCTTTGGGCACGCGTCAGCGCTTCGTTCACAAAGTACGACACTGCCGAAGCCACCACCATCATCACGCGCATCACGAAGATCCACACGAGCAACTGCACCTGCAGTCCTTCGTGAAAATTCACCGCATCACCTGCGATCAGCCTGACACTTTCCGGATTGATGGCCAGCAGAATGAACGTGATCAGCGCCACACCGGTGACTCCGTACGTTTCAAAACCGTCCGCACTGGGGCCGACAGAGTCTCCGGCGTTATCGCCCGTGCAGTCTGCGATCACACCAGGATTTCGTGCGTCATCTTCTTTTATCCCGTACACGATCTTCATCAGATCCGACCCGATGTCGGCAATCTTCGTGAAGATTCCGCCGGCGATTCGTAACGCGGCTGCTCCCAGACTTTCACCGATCGCAAATCCGATGAAACATGGCCCGGCGTAGTTGCCTGGAATGAACAACAGAATACAAAGCATGATCAGCAGTTCGACGCTGATCAGCATCATGCCGATACTCATTCCGGCCTGCAGTGGAATCGCATAACAGGGATACGGCTTACCTGCGAGGCTGGCGAAGGCAGTCCGCGAGTTTGCGAACGTGTTGACTCGAATGCCGAACCATGCCACCAGGTAACTGCCAGCGATTCCAACGAGGGAAAAGAGCAGAATGATGCCGACGAGGCTGAGTGGGAATCCGTGCGTTTCCGCCAGCGTTATCGGATCGCGGTAGAGAGCCAGTTTCCCGAAGTAGACGGAAACGACCGCAGCAATAAACATCCACAACAGCAAAATGAATTTGCCCTGAGTCTTCAGGTACGTTTTGCAGGTTTCGTAGATGAGGTCCGAAACTTCGAGCATCGATCTGTGAACAGGCAGGTTTTTCAGATGCGCAAAGATCCACATCCCAAACGAAAGTCCCATCACACTGATTGCAATGCCACCGATCAGCAGCATCTGCCCGCTCAGCCCCAGCGCAATCGGTCGATCCAGCGACGGGATGATGAGATCGGCTTCTCCGGCCATGGCCGATTGCGGCAATGTGGCCGCGAGGAACAGAGAGGCGAGTGAGACAAAGCCAATTGACAACCGCGTCAGGCTGTTCGACTTCATAAGAAACCTGCAGGAGGGAAGCACAGAGTGTGGGTGAGTTTCGGGAAGTTCCGCAGAGTGTGAAGAATGTGAACAAGTTTGCAAGGCTCCTGCCTGACTCGCACGTTTCTTTTTTCTCAGATCGGACGTCGCACCCAGATATTCTGATCGTGGCAGTTTGGGTGTTTTGCAGCCTGCCGTGGCTTGACACTCCGAGTCGAGTGTGTTCGCCACCTAACCGGAATAAGGGGCTTTTGGCCTGCCGTGCTACAAATAAAGACGGCCAGAGCCTCGACATCAGCAGCAATCCATCCGAATGCCTCGGATCACCGGATCAAGGCCACCATCGCTTTGCACTTATACTCCGAGCGGACAGCAATGACACATTCGGTGAAGCCGCCACACCAACCCGAAGCGCAAGCGAGGCTGGGGGTAACAGGGCCTCGCTTGCGCTTCGGGTCAGCGTCAGTCGCACCCGCGCTGGGTATAGCCACCAAACTCGTTACACCCAATGCGTCTCAATACTGATTGTCACTGCTGATGCCGGCATCCAGCGGCGTCCCAATCAGCCGCGTCCCTTGCGGCGTCATCAGATTGTAAAACACCTTGCCGTCGATGGACTCATTCAGAAACTGTGCCCTGCCATCCGCAAAACCCACCGAGACGCCGCCCGGATGAAAACTGTTTGGCCACGGGGATTCTCCTTCCGGCATGGATTTGCCCGAGTTAATCGCATGATCGCCGGAATTCGCCAGAGCAAAATCCACATTGCCTGCCGCACAGACGTTGTTCTTGCAGACATGAAGACTGAAGTAAAACTTCGTCTTCCGCGAGTCGCAGGAACCCCAGTTGGAATTCGGCGAATACGGATCATAACCCGTCCGCACATTCTCTGCGATCATGAGAGTATTCGACATTCCATCGACGACGCTCGCCGTGGTATGAAACCGTTTTGTGCCTTTGTAGCCCGGTGAATCTTCGAACCCCCAGTTCTCGTTGAAAAACAGGCCGATGCGGCGAAACACTTCGCGATCTGACGGGTCGCCATCATCGACACCGGACGCGACACACACCTGACCGTTGCCATTCAGATCCAGCACAGAATTGAACGGATCGACAATACAGTCCTGCACGGAATTCAGCACGGTTGATTCGCCGATACCGCCGTTCACAGCGTAGCTCAAGTCTCCTCGACCATCGGCAGAGATATCCGACGGACAGGCCAG
>JANOUN010000830.1:0-3970 GCA_031416875.1 Planctomycetota bacterium
GACCAGATGTTTTGCGTCGGGCGTTACGGTCATCGGCGTGAATTCTTGGTGCGGCGATTTCCATTTAACCAATTGACGCCCGGACTCTGCGTCGAACACGCCGACCGCTTTGTCGATCGAAGCAACCAGAACTGTCGCGGAATCGCGGTCCCACCAAACGAACCGCGGATACTTGATCGACTTGAGTTCAGCCGATCGCATCCAGTCGTCTGTCTTGAACACTTTCGCAGGTGAGGTGGCTGGCGTCGTGACCAGAAATCGGCCGTCTGGGGAAAACGATGCCCCGTATCCCGAACCAAGTTTTACGATCGGCTTTGACATCGTGGCTGGCATCCTTGCGAAGAACAATCAGGGGTCAGGAAGAACAATAAGCGGAAGCAGAATAATAAGGGGCGGAGGGTGTGCGATTCAGGCCCGAAGGGTCGATCGTGCGAAAGCCTGGGGCAACGCCCCAGGAACGCTTCAAAATGACATGCAAAGCCCCAAAGGGGCGGTACTGGCGACTGTCTGGCGACTGTCTGGCAGAGTCGTGCCGCCCACTTCGGGGCTCAAATACTTCTTTTTTTCCTTGTCCTGGGGCGTTGCCCCAGGCTTTCACAGAGCCGACCCGTTGGGCCTGAATCGCAAAGCATTTCACCCGTCATGAATTGGAAAACCTGTGCCAGATAACTTATCCGACAGAACAAAACTTCCGCACGACAAACTCACGGAAATCTCTGATATTGCTATTTGTCGCACAGACCGCGTACAGCTTCCGCAACGGCTGCCTGAGGAATGCGTTCCTGTTCGATACGCACGTTGTGGGCAACACAGAAGCGGAAGGCCGTCGTCTCCGGCTCGGTCAACAGTGCGGGCACCTCTCGCGGGCCGGCGGTGCCGGAGATGGCGAGCGAATCTTTCCACCGCAGCAGGGTCGCGTCGTCCATCAGGAAGCTGCGCGTCTGCGGGAAGCGAATTCGAAGACGCGACAGGATCTCGAAGCCTTCGACGTCCAGATCACCCCAGTACCACAACGATCGATTCGACAGCCATGTAACATAAGCCAGATCAACGATGCCGTTTCCCAGTCCACCCATGGCGATCGCCGACGGGACCGCTGGAAACGTCAGCAGGTTGACCTTATTTTCGACAATGATCACAGTGGTCGCTTCGATCGGTGATTCGGCCAAAGCATGCAGTGACACGCTGAATTCACGCCACGGGCTGCCAACGGATCGCTGTAACTCAGGGTCCAGAAATCGCAGCAGGAACTGAGGTTCCGCATATCGCAAACCAAATCTTCGCTCAAAATGTCGCTCATCGGCCCGGATCGTTTCCGGGGGCAATACTCGGTCGAGCCACTGTTCCAGGATGCCGGAATTCTGTTCAATGAATTTGGTATCGACAGACAACGGAATCTCACGAGCAAACACATTCGGGCGAGGATTCTGTCGCAAATAGTCCACCACATCCAGTAACCCATCGACGACGTACAGGTGCCGTAGCAACATTGCTCGATTGGCCAGGAGCCAGGATTCCAGTTCCGGCAACCGCGATCGAATGCGTTCCACTGCGGACGCGAACTCCGAAAACTCGCGTTGCTTCCCGATGAGTCTCAGGAAGTCCGGCTGCGATTCAAACACCACGCGGTCTGGAAACAGATTGCGCCCGTGATGCCGACTGTTCCGTTCCTGCCATTCGATCACATAACCGTATCCAACCACTTCCTTCGAGCCATTCTTCAAAGCCTGAACTTGTTGTTGAGCGATGGCCAGACTTTCATCCGGAGCGCCGATGCCAGGAATGTGCAGTGGAAAGAATGGTGTGCGTGAGAGCCATGCGGACAGGAATGCAGGATACTGTCGCATCGCCTTGTCTTTGATTTCGTCCGGTTGTAGAAGAGCCCGCTTGGTCATGATTTTTTGCTATGGTTTTTTCTGACTCTGCCGGATTCGATGTGCTTGTGCCATCTGGTTGCGAGGCTCTGCCTCGCAACCCATTGTCGCGCAGGCTCAGCCTGCCGAACGCCAGGACTGTTGCAAAACAGATTGCCGAGATTTGGAGGCGGAGCCTCCGAGGCAGTGCGTTCCAAGGCAGGAGCCCTGGAACGAGGCCATGGATTTTCGCTATGCATCGTGTGCATTCGATTCACCCAACACATCCGCGAACGCCGTCGCCGTCATTTCGTAGATTTCAGATCGATTGTCCCGCTTGTTCACGTGCAGATAACAGCCGACGTACGGTTGCGTCACACGGGCTTTGGCATCCAGCGGGGCGACGATCAGCAGCTGCAGGCCGAACTGGCGAAACAACTCCATCGCGTATTCCGCATGTTGATCATCGACCCTTGAAAACATTTCATCGACCACCACGAACTGGAAACGATCGGGAGCCTGATGTTCGGGGTCCAGATCGTACTGGTACGCGATCGCCGCGACCAGAATTGTAAACGCCAGCTTTGCTTTCTCGCCGCCCGATTGACCACTGCTGTCCTGATACACGGAAATGGTTTCCAGTGTTTCACGATCGATTACGGCGGCCACGAAATCGAACCAGCGACGCACGTCTGTCACTTTGTCGCGCCAGCGGCGATTGTTTTCATCACGCAGCTTTTCAACAAGTTCGCGGATGCGTTCGAATCGTGCCTCATTCGCAGCAGCGGAATCGTCGAAACTGCTCTCGATGCATTCACGCAGTCGAGTCTGAAACTCCACGACTTCGCGATCCCGCACCGGACGCGGTTCCAGTTGAATATGTGTCCCGGGACGATATTCCAACTGCTTCAGCGACGCATTCAGGATCTCAATGCGATCCTCAATCTGCCGCCGTTCAGATTCCAGTTCCGCGCGGAACAAACCGATTTCGTGGATGACTTTTTCATTGAGCCGTTCGCGGAAACGCTGTTCGTGCCGCGGCAGATCCTCGTCTACAATGCGTTGCCGCAGCCCGAGAAAACTTTCAAGGTACTCGATCCCGATCGCCAGATCCTGACCTTCATCCGGGAACTTCTGCAGGAATTTTGACATCAGTTTCAGCAGATCGCGCTGCACTGGTTCGAGTTCCGCTCGTCGCGCTTCGACGTGATGGCGTTGCTGGTCCTTCAGTTGGCGTTCCAGGCGACCCGTTGATAACTCAGCCTCGTCAATCACGCAACCCACAAGCTGCTTGTGGAGTCCCTCGAAGTACTCGCGATCTTCATCCAGCAGACCATCATGAATGCGACGATCCAGACCACTGCGGGCGTGCTTAAGTTGCTGTTCGCAGACCCCGATGTCGCGTTCCAGATGAGTTTGGTGCCTGACCGCCTCAACGGCCGCCTGTCGAGTCGCCTCACGCTGATCTTCGACCTCCGCCAACCGCTGCTGCAAGCCCTTGAGCACATCCGACTTCGACGAAATCTGCTCTGCCTCACGACGCAACGCAACGATCGTCTGTTCGAAGGCCGTCGGATCGATCTGATCAAATGTCGTGACCAGATCCAGTGCGGCAACGGCCTGCAAGCGGTCGCGCACGATGTGCAATTGCCGATTGATCAAACCGGATCGCTCGGTGAGTGTCGTGTCCTCGTGCTGCAGGCGTTCCAGCTCGTCCGCAATGCGTTGCTTCTTTTGGCGATTGTCCCAGCCCAGCACAAAGTTTCGCGGATCGGTGATCTTGTCGCGGTCATCTTTGTCGTGCCGCCGCTGACCACTTTTGACGTGCCGTGAAATTGTCATCGCCAGCCCGCGACACTGTTGAAATTCTTCCACTGTGTCGCAGCAGCGATAGTCGAAACGCTGTTGCAATTCGGCCTTCACCCACGGCAGCAGCGTGTGGCCTTCGCGAAACGCCAGCTTGCTCAGCAGCGATGATTCGGTCGGCACGGTGCTGTTCATCGCCGTCGCGGGATTGCCGACCTGAAGATACACCAACCTCTGCCCCTGTCCATGCACAGCCAGCCGCGTGCGATCCACATACGCGCTCACGGCCGCGTAGAGGCGTTCGGGCACAA
>JANOUN010000831.1:0-4046 GCA_031416875.1 Planctomycetota bacterium
GGCCGGACCAAGCAACGCGCCGTTCCGGCAAGTGATGCAGACGATGAATCATCAGACGCATCGGCGGTGCCGGAACGGCGCTCCGCTTGGTCAGCCTACAGGTTCTTTCCGAAGATATGCACCGAGAGTTGACGGCCATCCTTGCCCTGTGTGAACGCCTGTTGAAGGTGGGCGACACGCGGCTGATCTTCACCAGCCGCGAGGCGCTTCCCGCGCCGTTCGATGCCGAGCGACATCGACGCGAACTGTACCGGCTCGACCGCGAAGACGCCGTGAAACTGGTCGAATGTGCGTTGAATGCGGAAAACTTGTGTGCCGTTGGCTCTGCCAGTGCTGCATTTAATTCGACAGGTTCACTGTTCGGCACTGGCAGAGCCAGTGGCACACAGGATCGGGACAATGCCGCGATGGATGCTCAACGCGAGGAAATCGAACAACTCGTCGATGCGGTCCATTGTCATGCCAGGACGCTGGCCCTGTTGGCCCCGGCTCTGCGGAGCCGTGGCGTCGATGCCACCCGAAAATCGCTCGTCGAGCTGATGGCGGAGATGGAACGCAGATTCCACGGCAGCCGCGAACAATCAGTCTTCGCCAGTGTCGAGCTGTCCCTGCGACGTATGTCGGCCGCAAACCAGGACCGAGCCCTCCAGGCCATCGTCAACGGCAGCCGCGACCGCAGCCTCGCCAACGCGCCGGATTTGCACTTCTCAATGGCCGCCGAACTCCTGTTCCTGATCGAGACTCTGGAACAGCGTCCGTAGCCCGTCAACACGCTTTGGAGTGCGGCGACTTGTCGCCGCTTTCTTTTTCATGCGTCGTGGCAAGAAAGGCCAATGCGGGAATGAAAATGCCGCACCGCACGCACTATCCGCTGACATCACCAGCGACGACGCTGCCTGGAAATACGAGCGTTCATGTGGAAAAGCGTTCTACCGCGCGGTTGCCATTGACTCGTCTCGGTTCGACTTGAACTAAAACGACAACTCATGTTCACCATTCAAAAACTCTGAATCGTTGTGCTTTTCGTATTCCGATGGCTTACGCCTTCGGAATACGATGTGCCGGGCTGGAAGCTCTTACGAAATGTGCAACTTCACAAGCCGCACGTGACAGGTCGGCTGGAATCCGTCAGCCCTCCAAGACGTTGCATTTTCCTCTCCACGAGTCACACGGAGGGCTGACGCCCTGCCGCTCGCCTTTTTGGAAACTTCAAAACATTTCATCGTAGTGCATGAGATCGTCTTCGCTGACCAGTTCGTACTGGCGTTCTTTCAGCACGCGCAGGGCTTCATCGATTTCGCTGACGAAAATGGCCACGGCACCGCGGCCGTTTTTGCGGTACATGAGCGGATAAACGTACTGCACGTTGAGTTCGGCAGACATCAGGCTGCCCAGGACCGCTGTGTGCGGCTGGTCAGCGTCCGGCAACAGCACGCCGATCACGTCGGTTTCGAACATTGTGAAATTTGCAAACGTCAGCAGTTCATGGGCACGTTCATAGTGATTCACGATCACGCGGGCGACGGCACAGTCGGCAGAATCCAGAATGCTGAGCGCCATAATTCGCAGGTCATCGCGTTCGATCACCCGGAGCAGTTGGTGCAGAGAGCCCACGCGGTTTTCGAGGAACACGATAAACTGCCGCAGACACGGCCAATCGCGACCTCGAGAGGTCGCTGGCTGGATCAGGGCATCATCTCCAAATCCTGAACTCATTGTGGACGGACTCCGTTGGAATGTGTTACGGGACTTTAATAAAGGGGTCAGGAACCAATAGTGCGGAGCACCCTCCGGGCCGTTTGGCTATTGGTTCCTGACCCCTTTTTTAAAGCGACTATATCAGGCACTCTTGCGAAACGATGCGCGACCGTCAATGATCGAGCTGGCATCGAAGCGTTTTCCGAAATATCGCGAAATGGCCAGTGGATCACTGAGGACCTTTTCGGCACTGCCGGAGACCAGCACTTGCCCATCACAGATGATGTAGCTGCGATCCGTAATTGTCAGCGTTTCACGCTCACGATGGTCGGTCAGCAGAATCGAAATTCCGCGATCCTTAAGTCCTTTGATGATGTCCTGAATGCTGTGGATCGTCACCGGATCGATGCCGGTAAAAGGTTCGTCCAGCAGGATGATCTGCGGGTCGCTGGCGAGGGCTCGCGCGATTTCCAGGCGTCGACGTTCGCCCCCGGACAATGATCCGGATCGCTGCGCCCGCTTTTCCCACAGACCGAATTCGGTCAGAAGCTGCTCGATCCGTTCATGGCACTGCTTGCGGTTGAGGCCTCGATACTCCAGAATCGCCAGAATGTTTTCCGCAACCGAAAGCTTTGCAAAAATACTGGTGTCCTGCGGCAGATAGCCCAGACCATGCTGAGCCCTGCGATACATCGGCCACTTGGTGACATCCTCGCCTCGAAGCAGCACTCGTCCCTCCGTGGGCGTGATCAGGCCGCAGGCCATCCGGAAACTTGTGCTCTTGCCAGCTCCGTTTGGCCCCAGCAATCCGACGATTTCACCTTCGTTGACATAAAAGCTGACACCGTCAACCGCCCGCTTGCCGGGATAATCTTTTACAAGTCCATCACATGACAGCAATGCCATCGGAGAATCCTTCTCGCGAGTCTGCAAACGTTTAACCGCGTGGGCATCGCCCCGCGTGTCGGAATCCATCCAGCGGGACAATCCTCTCGCGGCCCGCTGGGCACGCGGTTAAACAAGCCAATGCCAATCGCGTGCGGCATAACAGCGAATCCTACCTGATCTTCTTCATCCTGCATATGTTGGGATAGAACGGAATTTGGTAGAGCGGGTAGTCTGCGTCGGACTGCATGTCCTTATTAATTTCCGTCTGATTGAATTGACGTCCGTAGTTGGATTCAGAAACAGAATGGCCTTTTACGGAGAATCCTTTACCGTCATTCAGAAACGGCACACCGTGAGGCCAGAAGATGAACATCGCCTTTCCGATCAGATCAATTTCGCGAACAGCATAGCGGTGGCTGCGGATGCCTCGGAGAGGGCGACTCCAGTAATCGAACAGTCGGCTGTCCTTGCTGGCCGGTGAGTTATCGCCGCACATCAGGTATTCATCTGCGGCAAGTTCCAGGTCGAACAGTCCGTTGTAGCGAGATCGTTGCTCCGTCACGAGCCGAGCGTACAGTTGACCGTAGTTTTCAGGGGATCTCAGCTCCTCCGCCAGCTTGTCAAATTCCTGGCTATCCACTTCACAGGCACGGGCTGTACCAAATGACGGATCTGAGCTGCGTCCCATGTCATCTGTATAGTCGAGGACGTCGGCTCGATAATAAATGTCCCGCCGAATCCGCAACGCCGATGCCGTCACGTCCGTGCCTTTGGCTGCGATGCCAGCCGGAGCCAGATCCTGATCGCCTGGTAAATTGAAACCCTCCGTCACGAAGGTGACTTCTTTGTCGAACGGCACCACGGAACCATTGATCCACAGCAAGGCGCGATCATCCACATTGGCGAATGAGAATTGATACTCTCCATCACCTGATTCACCGGATTCCGCAGTCGCGACAACATCGCCTTCAGAAAATGCACCATTCGCATCGCGATCGCGGCGGACGATTTCGACCTTCCCCGATGCCGGGTGAAACCGTGCCTGCACAGCCCGCACGCCTTCAATCAGTTCAAGGACGATCACGGCTTCGAGCGAGGAATTCTGGATCTCAAGTGTCGCGTCCAGAGTCAAGTCGTTGACCCAATAGAGATCTCCATCGTCTAAGGGAACGTTGTTCATTCGTTCGAAACGGAAATTTACGGAATTGAAGCCACAGAAATCGGTGACGAGCATCGGTTCCAGCGCACGCGGCGATGATGGTGTCTCATTCGTCACGGACTCCCATTGTGCAGGGGCAGGGACCAGATGACGATATCGCAGCCACTGAAGTTCATCGTTAGGATTTGACAGGCTGTACGATCTATCGGCCGGATTGGGTTTCCAGCCGCCCTCGCGCATTGGCCAGCCACCCATCGTCTTGTCACTCGGGGAATACACAGACGGCGCCCAGCGTTCCTCT
>JANOUN010000832.1:0-2466 GCA_031416875.1 Planctomycetota bacterium
CCGCCGGGGCAGCAAACGTCGTGCTCAGCTGCACGTGCGACGAAGAGGCGACGATCATCGGCATTACGGATCTGGTCAGTTATTGGTCACCAACTGCACAACGATCAGACCTATTGCGTACACGGCCGGACGTCGCAGTGATCGCAGAACCGACGGGACTGGACGTCGTCGTGGCTCATCGCGGAGTCACCCGGTTCAAAATCCGTACGAAGGGTCGAGCCTGCCACAGTTCCGATCCGACTCAGGGCATTAACGCCATTTACCGCATGGCCGAACTCGTGTCTGCCCTTCAGGAATACTCTGAAAACCTCGCACTTACCGTGAAGGCCCATCCGCTGTGTGGCAGTGCGACATTGAGCGTCGGAAAGATCAATGGCGGAACCAGCGTCAACATTGTGCCGGATGACTGCGTGATCGAAGTCGATCGACGCGTGACCCCCAGCGAAGACGGCGGGCGAGTTGTCGCCGACATCCGCGAGTTTCTGTCGTCACGTCTGAGCTTCGACTTTGAATTCGACCCGCCGTGGATTGAGTGCGGGGCATTGACGGACGCCAATAACGCCGCCTTGGCAAATGCAGTCCTGGCGTGCGTCGCTGCAATCGATGGACCACATGCGGTAGTCGGAGTTCCTTACGGCACTCACGCCTCCCAAACGTGCGCAGCCGGAGTGCCCTCAGTCGTGTTTGGACCAGGCTCAATTCAGCAGGCGCACACCAAGGATGAGTACATCGATATCACGCAGTTGGAGAAAGCGGCGGAGGTGTATTTTCAGATGTGCGCCTGTGGTTCGTTGACATTGAAATAACGTAGCGCCAGAACACGTTCCTGGTTTGATGTGATCAAGATTCCGGCAGAACAAGAATTCACAACAATCGCCGCTGCGATTCGCGGCGGAGTTCGCATCGGTCCTCGTCATTCATATTCAGCAATTCAATTGTGCCGACGCCAATTGCCGTGAGCCCGACGACACGGTCTCCACGAATCTCAAAGTGTCCGGTCCATTCCTGCGTGCAAGGATGAAACAGTACAACCAATTGGCCGTCCACGAGTGTCGTAAGGTTTGAGCCTTTGTGCAAATTGCACCAGTGGCACGCGAGGCACAAATTGGATTCGTGATCTGAACCGCCATGCTGCTTTGCAGTGACATGCTCAATATGAAACGTCAGGAATGGCTGATCGTCCTGATGGAATCGACAGTACTCGCACCAATTCCCGGCACGATCTCGGACAAGTCGCCTGGTTGCAAGATCGACAGCCATTGGAGTTTAGTCGACCGTCCTGGAAATCAAAGCCCGCGCCTTAAGTTGCAGCAGACTGATAAAGTTGATCGCTCGTAAACTGGCTTCATACTGCATGCGTTCGTCTGCCGTGAGAGTCCCTTCCGACGACTTCTCTGCCAACGCATCAAGCTTCTCCTGCACCTGCGGCGGCGCACGCAGTCCGGCAAGGCGTCCAGCGACCTCGACCGTAAGGCATTGCCCCACAGGATCAAGTAATTCATCAACGACGGAATGTGCAGAAGGCTGAATCATGCATTTAGTCTATCAGAGCCCGGCGATTTGCGAAACAATTTTCCCTAATCAGTGCCACTACATCAATATCACGCAGTTGAAGAAAGCGGCGGAGGTGCATGTTCAGGTATGCACAAGATCCGTGACAACGGCTGACCGTTCTGTATGATTCGCAGTGAATTCGTGAACGGTTCCCTGTCCACTTGCGCTCGGAGTTGTGGCATGCTGCGTCGATTTTTGAGTCTGTTCGTGGTCATTACCCTGGGAATCTCCTCGGCCCAAACGGCAGACCTGATCAAGGTCGGCATTCTGGGAATCGACAACTATGGTTCCGTCGCCTACACAGAATTCCTGAACAAGCCGCACGCGGAGGGAGTTTTTGAAGGCGTGCGCGTCGTGGCGGCCTATCCGATCGGCAGCGACGACTACCCTGACAGCGACAAACTGCTCGCCCAATGGAAGGAACAGCTTCTGAATTTTTATCAGAACCCCGCCGATCCCAACGACGCGGTCCCGCCGATCGAAATGGTCAATTCAGTCGATGAACTCCTGGCGAAGTGCGATGCGATCATGATCTTCAGCATGGACGGTCGATTGCATTTGTCGCAGGCGACGACCGTTCTGAAAGCGGGTAAGCCTCTATTCATCAGCCGACCGCTCGCTTCGTCTCCGGAAGACGCCGTCGCAATTTTGAAGCTCGCAGAAGAGACCAGGACACCCTGCTGGAGTAGTTCGCAACACCGTTACAATACTGGTTTCAGCGGCATGCGTGATCATCCCGAAGTCGGGCGCGTCATCGGATGCGATGTTTATGGCGGCTGGAACGTCGATGCGGCCGAAGCGGACAAATTCACGCGGCCGCTGCACAGCATCGAAACGCTGTATACGATTATGGGACCGGGCGTCGTGTCGGTGACCTGTGCATCGACGCCGACGACAGAATCGATCACGGCC
>JANOUN010000833.1:0-2571 GCA_031416875.1 Planctomycetota bacterium
CCGCTCATCCAACCAGACAGTTTTCCGATCTGGTTCCATTGATCATGGATATGATGACAAAAAGCGACATTTCTCAGCAAACCGGACCCGATAGATGCCAATGCACAAACGACGTTGCCCGAGTGTTGCCATCAGGATCCAAGAGTTGGGAATCAGTATTTTCGGGAAGCTCATGCAGAAATGGAATCGCCGTTCCAGAAACCGCCGTTCGAATCATCGGTCCGGTGCCGTCGAATCCTTGGAGATCCGGGTGCTTCCTGCCGCCGTGGTGGAATTGGTAGCCGATCTGAATACGGCACCGAACGATCTGCAACCGAATTCATGGCCGATTCTGGACCAGGCGACCGCGGGCGGACTGACCTACTTCACAACTCAAACCATGTTCCACGCCCAAACGCTCTGGCGTACCGATGGTACGCAGGCCGGCACATTTCCAGTCTTCGGCGATGCTCCCTATTCAGGGATGAATGACGTCTGGATTCAGGAAGGAATCGGCAACCATCTGTACTTTAATGTCCGGGCTCTCGATGCCTTGAGACCAGTGGAGTTGTGGGCTTCGGATGGTTCGAAAGAAGGAACGCACTTTGTCCATACCGGGGAATCGACTTCCTTTGTTCCTTATGGAGACGGTGCCGTCTTCGTCAGCAACAACGGCGAGCACGCTGTGGTCTATGCGACAGACGGCACTCAGGCGGGAACCCGCGAGTTGCTGACCTTGCCGGGAGAGAGCGATATCGGTCCGATCTCTGTGACTGCTCAGGGCCGGATGTTTGTCGTGGCGTCCCATACGGACCCGAATTCTCCCGTCCTGGAGCCTCTGAGTTCGGTGTGGGTCATCGACCAGGAGGGCGTTGAGCCACGGCTGCTGACTCCCACTGTCGGCCCAACCTTGAATCGAACAATTAACGGCATCGCGGTCGTTGGCGAATCGCTGTACTTCACTGGCACCACTGACCACCTTGGAAACGAACTGTGGATGACCGACGGAACAGCCGCTGGTACCCGGATCGTCGCCGAAGATACTCCTGGCGACTGGGGTTACAACCTGGACATCCTGGGAACTCTCGGCGAACAAGTGCTCTTCAGGGGCGGTACACCACAGACCTACCAAAGTCTGTGGGCGTTTGGGCCGGGCAGTAATGCGGCCGTGAATCTGACCGGTGCCGCGAGAGGAAACGTCAACTTCTACGATTCCATGCAAATCAACGACCAGATTTTCGTGATTCTGGACGGCGAACTCTGGAAGTCCGACGGCACAGTGACAGGAACTCAAAAAATCGCTGGGACGAATCTGGTGCCAGGTCTGTCGACGACTCCGTACTTCAGAACGATGTTCCGTCGTGACGACAGTATGCTGATGCTCGGGCTGGATTCTGAGCATGGCTCAGAGTTATGGTTCAGCGATGGCACGACGGAGGGTACACAACTTCTGAAAGACATCAACGTCGGCCCGGAGAATGGGCTTCAGGGCAATCCGTTTCCCCGGTCTTACAAAAAGCCATCGCACCTGCTGGTGTTCGGCCCGAAAGAAGGACTGCCCGTCGGACGTATCTGGATCACTGACGGAACACCGGGAAACACAATTCCCCTGCTAATCAACTCCACAGGAAATCAGGACTCAGCGCCGTATAGTCTCACTGAGCATGATGGTGAATTGTTTTTCGCCTCAGACAGCGTGCCGCAAGGTGACACGATGAATTCACTTTGGCGGGTTCACGACGGTCAGATTGAACCCATCGGTTTGGGAGGTGGACTGTATGCTCGCCAGGGCAGGATCTATTTCTACAAAGCAATCGACGGATCGTCCGAGTCGGGCCTTTTTGAATGGACAGGGACTGAAGCCCGCAGGATTGTGATACAGCCGGAATCGTTTCATGCCTTTTCCCTGTTTCGTGACGTTCATGGGCGAAACATCGTCTATGGAGCATTCACCGACCATGAATTCAGCCAGCAATTGCGCGTACTTCATGACGACGGATCGACGACAGTCCTCGTGGATTCCGCGACGCAGTTCGGCGTTGTTACGATCGGTGCCGGCGGTTTTCTGTATTTCCTGCGTGACGATAATCGTGGGCTATGGCGAACGGACGGGACACTGTTGGGAACAATCAGGTTGGGTAACGTGGAATTGCGCGGGCCTGCCGTTACCGCCAACTGGTCTGGCCATGAGACAACGTTGTTTCCAACATTCGGCGGCACGCTGGTCAGCGACGGGACCGTTGCCGGCACTCGACGCCTCGGTGATCTTTTCCCGATTGCCGAAAACGACAGAGGGTTCGGGCTGCTTGGCAACGACTATATCTTCAGTTCAGGATCGGTCTCCGACGGAAGCTCGTTGTGGAAGTTCGATGGGAATTCGGTCCAATTGGTGACTCGAAAAGTGCAGGCTCCTGACATGGCTGTAGTCATCGGACGGACGATGTATTTTTGGGGCAGCACGTCTTCCACCCTGGAGCCGTGGGCACTCTGGAAAACCGACGGTACTGACAGTGGTACCGAGCTGGTGGCTTCGTTCGAGTCAGTCATAAGTCACAGGTCAGATATCAGCAACTCTACTGCGGCGGGTGATAA
>JANOUN010000834.1:0-6029 GCA_031416875.1 Planctomycetota bacterium
CGCAACGTAGGACGGCCCCGAGTGCATACAGGCAATCACGACTGCGTCCTTTGTGAGTACCGGAGATGTTCCCAGATCCCACCAGAGCGTGTCTTCGCCGTATTCGGCCTGCAGATTCTTCTGCCACTTCAATTCGCCAGCGACCGAGAAACAGCCCAGATCGCCGCTCTTGAAATACGCAAAAACATGCGTCCCGTCGGTCGCCGTGGATGGATTGGCTCCGGTGCCATCTTTGCCAGGTTTTCCCTCCACAGCGGCTCCGAGATTTTTCGACCAGCGTTCCTTGCCATCCATTCCAAGAGCGATGATTGAGTTCTGACCATCGATTGTCGTCGTGACAAAAATGGCATCGCCGGCCACGGTCGGGGTTGATGCACCTCGACCTCGCAGTTCGTACTTCCAGACGACATTCTTTTCTGCCGACCATTCGGTCGGATAGCCTGCACCGTCCGCCGTTCCATTCCCGTGCGGACCGCGCCAGTTCGGCCAGTCTCCAGCCAGTGACAGGGAAGAAGCACACAGCAGCGCAAGGAGAAAGAGCGGTTTCATCGCGAAGGTTCCAGGCAGGCGGAGATCAGAGCGGCGGGAGGGAAGGTTCGTTAATTACTTCGTGCGGTCAACTTATAACACGTTTGGATGTTAGCGTCTTATTCAGAATCATGAGCGCTTCGTGCGGGCATCATTGTTGCTCGTGTCTCCGACGCGAGTCTTCCCGCCACGGAGTGACGGGCAACTATAAGGTGAAACACATCACTAGTGAGCATGTGCCGCGTGCCCGTGGTCATGGCCACCCTGAGCATTGTCATCATGGCCGTGACCATGATCATTGTTCGCGTGACCATGATAATCGTCAGCAGGTTCTTCGGGAAACTCACCCAGTCGTCCGAAGGATCCCGAAAGCTGAGCCGATCCGCAAAGCAACGCGATGCAGGTCAGCATCGTGACATAAATCAACTTGCCGGCATGATTGCTCACCGACAGTCCAAGCATCAGATGTTTGCCATTTTCGGGCGGAGCGACAGCGGCCCATACCAGCACTGCCACAAACATCAGGAGCAGAATTCCTATGAAGCCGCCACGTCTCAGAATCGGAAACGCCTTTGCCCAATTCACAGCGAAGGTCCAGAACCCCACCCATCCCAGCAGAGGCAACCACGGCAGGATGACGCGGACAAGATTGACCACAACATCCAGCAAGGACCAGAGTACGTTGACCAGACTGCTGAAGAGATCGAACAAAGCATCCATGAACGGGCACCGAAGAAAAGCGTTAGTGAATTGATGTTTGAAGTCTAGCCATTTCGCCCCTGAATCTTCCAGTAAGCAGGCCCATGATTTTCAATGAGAATGGCAGGGAATCACTTCATGAGCCTGACTCCAGAACGCGGGAATCCCAATTTCGGCGACTAACGACATGTGGACAACAGAAAAGGTCCGTCCTGGGAAGGACATGGAGTAAAGTGTTGACGGGTTACGAAAGATGGCGTAAAGTGCCAATTCCACAGATTTTTTGCCTCGCGACGCCGTTTTCGCCATCCGTCGCGCTGAGGCTCTGTGGGAGTGGCGTTGATCGGATTGCCGACACGAAAGCTCAAATGTCTCTCTGGTTGGCGGAAGATCCCGGAATTTGCATTGGACGTACCGACGGAAACAATTTCAACTTTTGCTCAGCTGGGCCTCGCGCCCGCAACTCTCAGAACGATCACGAAAATCGGCTACGAAAAGCCCAGCCCCATTCAGGTGGCTTTCATTCCCATTGCTCTCTCCGGACGCGACTGCATCGGTCAGGCTCGCACAGGCACAGGCAAGACGGCCGCCTTCATGCTGCCCGCGATGGAACGCCTGGATGCTGCCAAAGGGCGAGTTCAATTGCTTGTCATGGCACCGACAAGGGAGCTGGGTGAACAGGTTCATGCGGAATCAATTAAGCTCAGCGGTACGTCGAAACTGAAATTTGCGCTGGCCGTCGGCGGTCGTCCAATCGGGCGACAGATTGATGATCTTGAAGGCGGAGCCCAGGTTGTCATCGGAACGCCGGGCCGCGTCATCGATTTGCTGCGTCGGCAGCATCTCAAGCTGAATGATCTGAAGGTCGTTGTACTGGACGAAGCAGATCGCATGCTGGACATTGGCTTTCGTCCGGACATCGAACGCATCCTGCGATCCTGTCCGACAGAGCGTCAGACCATGCTGCTGTCCGCGACGTTGCCGCCGCCCGTTGAGAAGCTGGCACAGCGATTTATGATCGAACCGGAGATGGTGGACCTGTCCGAAGACCGTGTCGTCGTTGATACGATCGAACAGTATTACATCACAGTGGATGAAGACCGCAAAAGACCGTTGCTCCTGCGTGTCCTGGCAAAAGAAAAACCTCAGCAGGCGATTGTGTTCACCCGGACCAAGCGCGGAGCGGATGCGTTGTTGGCGGAGTTTTCTAAACGCCTGAAATCCAATCGCATCGCGGCAATTCACGGCGACCTGCCACAACGCAAACGGGATCAGGTAATCAAAGCGCTGCGAGCCGGTGAACTGCGTCTGCTGATTGCCACCGATGTGGTCGGTCGCGGCATCGACATCAGCGGCATTTCGCACATCATCAATTATGACATCCCGGAATACTGCGATGACTATGTTCATCGTGTGGGTCGAACAGGACGTCTGTCTTCAGACCAGAACGGTCGCGCGATTACGTTTGTGACGCTGCAACAGGGCGGTGAACTGACAAATATCGAGAAGCGAATCAATACAGTTCTGCCGGAATACAAAGTCGATAATTTCGAGGCGTTCCGCACCCGCGAACGCCCGAAACGCAGCATCCGCAGATTCGGAGCCGCGGACGAATAGGCGAGGATCTGCAGTCAACCTGACAGGTTCTTGTTTACCAATTCGGCAGATTCTGCTGAAATTCGTCTGAAGTCATCGGACGCTGGGTAAATTGCGCTTCCTGTGCGGGAAATGAAGCTCGCCAGCGTCAGGGATTTTTGCCGATTCGGTTACCGTGGTGTGGCTTGGAAAAGGGGTCAGGAACCAATAGTGCGCAGCACCCTTCGGGCCATTTGGCTATTGGTTCCTGACCCCTTTTCCAAGCCCCGCAGCGATGTCGCAGTTTCAAGGATGAAAGTGCCGTGGCCATTTTGAAGTGCTGGAATCGTACGCCGCCCTGGACGCTGTTCAGTGCCATTGCAATCGCTGCGTTGCTGGCCGGGAATGTGCTGCGAGCGTGCCCGTTTTGTCTTTCGCCGCCAATGACGCTGGTGGAAGAAATCGCCACGTCCGACATGGTGCTGATTGTCGAACTTCTGAAGTTTGAAGTGGTCCATTCGGGTAAAGTGCAGATTCCGCAATCCACGGTTCGTATTCGTGAATTTCTGCAAGGGTCTGAACTCGCCACGAAATGCGGCCGGCTTCAAACGGGTCAGGCTGTCGTTGTGCCTCAGGAAATCGCGGGCGCACCAGGCGACTTGTTCCTGCTGTTCGGTTCGCTGCCGATCAGCAGTTCTTCGACCGAGTCAACATTCGCCACGAACACTGGCGACGCGACGTCGAATCCGGCCGACGATGGCGGCATCGTGACGGCCGATCTGAAGACGTTGAACGTCGATCAGAAAAAGATTCAGCGGACGTCACTGGTGATCCCGGAACTGATCTCATGGAATTCGTCCACACCGGTATCGCGTGAAGCAATTTGTTACATCAGGTACGCCCCGGCACAGTCAATACCACAAGTGCAGCGCTTGCCATATTACCTTGCATACCTTGAACATTCGGATCCGTTGCTGTCGATTGACGCGTGGGCGGAATTTGCCAATGCGACGTATGACGATGTCAAAGCTGTGAAAGATCAGATGCCTCGTGCCAAGCTGCGGCAGTGGATCGCGGATCCGATGATGACTCCCGAACGTCTGGGGCTTTACGGCATGATGCTGGGACTCTGCGGCAATGCTGACGATGCTGCGTTTCTGGAAAAGCAAATCGGCGTTGTACCGCCGACGGGCAAAGACGGTAAAGAGTTCTTTCGCTACGGAACCGACGGACTCGTGGGGGGCTATCTGTTGTTGACTGGTGAAGACGGCGTCGCGTTCCTTGAGCAAACGCGTCTGAGACCCGACGTGCCGGCGGACAGCGTGCATGCCGCAGTGCAGGCGATGCAGTTTGTGTGGAGTTATGAAAGCAGTCTGATCCCGCAGTCACGTCTTAGGTCGGCCTTGCGGCGATTGCTGTCGAACAATGATCTCAGAATCCTGACGATTACCAATCTGGCTCGGTGGCAAGACTGGGAATGCTGGCCGGAACTGGAGCAGATCTTCACAAATGAGTGTGCCGATGATCGGGCAACTCAAAGAGCCATCGTGCAGTTTGCGGAAGAATGTAAAAAAGCGACCAGCTCAGACGGCAGCGTCCTGGAAGTTGCCAGCCTGGCAGACAAGTTTCTGACGCAGGCCGAGCTGGAACATCCGGAACTGTTCCGGACGACGAATAACGCGGAATTCCTTTCGCCTTGAACCGCCGTGGCTCTATTTTTTGGCTGCCGCTGGTTGTTGAAATGTTTCGTTCCACGTCTTGACCAGCCCGGGAACGGCATCGTACGTTGCCAGGACTCCGATGCTCAGGAAGAACATGGCCCCGAAGACCAGACCGGTTTTCTGCCAAAGTTTCGGCTGTAATTCGCGTGGCAACAACGTGCAGTTGATCACAAGCGTGTGCAGGCAGCTAAAGCCGAGGGCGTAATTGTACATCATGCCGGTCGCCGTCACGAGCAGTTTGTCACCCGGTACGAAGATCAGCATAAACAATCCCAGCACCATGTAGGCGCACAGGACTCCAAAGTACAGTCGTCCGATGTGTCGAGGATCCCAGTTCTGCAGGCGCTTACTGGACGTCCAGAATACATCCACCCAGCGGCGGAGGACACCATCGGCTGTCGCAACCATGCTGGTGCCAAGAATCAGCAGTCCACAGAACAGGGTCATGTACCAGAAGGCCCCGCCCAGCCCGGGGTTGGTGGCTTCGGTGACGGCATCGCGAACGCCACCAGCCGTCATTCCCGCCGCCTGCCATTTATCCTTCAAAAGTGTGCCTCTTTCCAGGAAGCGAATGGACAACATGCTCGGCAGCGCCAGACCGATGAAGCATGCAGGCAACCAGACGAGATACTGCTCTCGTTCCACATGGGCCACCCAGCGAAACCAGCGTTTCAATGAGTCCTGCGTAATGTGAAATACCTTGCCGGTATGCGAGAGTTCAATCTCATGCCCGCCGACCATGCTGGGAATTGCGCCGACATGTTTCCCCATCCCCCAGCCCTGGTCGCGCGTGAAGGAACTGATTGGCGTATTTGTCAGACCGCCATTGCCGGAAATCGCAGCCATGGATGCCAGCATCCCGACGAGCGCAAAATCGAATGCGATGCTTCGCTGATGTCGCACGGCAGAAAACACGTTGTCGATGCGTGGGCCATGTTTTTCTTCGCCGTCGTCCTGAATGCCGTCCTTGTTCAGATCTTCTGCCGGAATGATGGGCACGTTGCCGAACTTGAAGAATCCGCTGCCGATTTCTTTCCAGTTTTCGCGGGTGGAAAAGCAAACCGCCAGCAGCGTCAGAAATCCCAGCACGATGACCAGTTTGATGGACATCATGATCTTGATCGAATTGTAAACTCTCCCGCCGACGCACAGCGGTATGAACACGGACAGGAAGATGCCGCAGGACAGAATTTTCAACAGCGACATATCTGCTGGCAGCGACGGATCGGGGATTTTTCCGCGGATCATGGCCGCCAGCGGAATTGCTGCGTTCGAAGCCAGGTAGGGAAGAATCGAACCAAAGTCCAGAATCAGATACAGCACGAGCCAGAATATGGGATGGGGTGCGATGCGGAACTTGCCGGTAAAAATCGGCTCACCGCTATACAACGTGTACCGACTGATCTCCACATTGTAGATCACCTGGAACACGACACTCAGTGTCGCCAGCCACAACAGCGCTCCGCCGTACCGGGCCGTGACGACCGGACCGGTGAGCCATTCGCC
>JANOUN010000835.1:0-3237 GCA_031416875.1 Planctomycetota bacterium
TCGACTTCGCCTGAGAGGAGCCTGCTTTCGATTCGTCCACGGCGGGGCCACGTTGCAGGAAACGGTTGTACCGGTGATTTGCATCAATAAAGGACGCCAGAGCGATGTGACTCAGGTGGATGTCGAGCTGATTCGTGGATCGGTGAGCACAATTTCCACAGGCCAGCTCGCAATTCAGCTTTATCAGCAGCAACCGGTTGACGACAAACTTCAGGCTCGGACAATCCGCCTGGGGATCTATGCTCAAAATGGCGACCTGATCAGTGATGTTCAAGAGATTCCGTTTGACTTGACGTCGGACAATCCGCGAGACCGGGAAATCAAAACGATTCTGGTACTCTCAAGTGCCGCGGATGCCTTCAACAACCAGCAAGTGACGCTTAAGCTGGAAGTCCGTGTTCCGAACACAGCACATTTCCAGGAATACAAGTCGCAGCAGTACACACTGCGACGTTCCTTCACCTCAGATTTCGACTTTGAATGATGCCTGACGAAACCAAAATCAAGATGAGCCCTCTGGATGAAAAACTGACGGGCCTGGTGCAGCATCTGGTCGTCCGGAAGGATCTGATCCGCAAGGTCAAAGGCAACGCCATCGTTCCCGGCTATGTGCTGGAATATTTGTTGTCTCAGTACTGCACGGTTTCCGATGAGGCCCAGATTGCGGCGGGTATTGAGCGTGTTCTGAACATCCTGTAGGAGCATTATGTTCATCGCAGCGAGGCAGGGCTGATTCGATCGATGATTCGCGAGAAACGCCGGCCGCACAAGGTCATCGACCGTGTGAGTGTCAGCCTGAACGACAAGAATGACGTTTACGAAGCGACATTTTCGAATCTGGGTATCAGCAAAGTTGTGGTCCCATCGGAAACGGTGAAACTGCACCAGAAGCTCCTGACCGGCGGCGTGTGGTGTCTGGCTGATATTTCGTATGAACATGCGGAAGGACGAGACACGCCCTGGACGCTTGAAGCCATGAAGCCGATCCAGAAGTCATCATTCAACTTTGATGAGTACGTGGACGCTCGCCGACATTTCAGCACCGACGAATGGATCGATGTGCTGATGCAGAGCATCGGCCTGAACCCCGAAGCCTTCAGTCGGCGCAAGAAATTCATCCAGCTGACTCGATTGATTGCCTATTGTGAACGCAACTACAACCTGATGGAACTGGGGTCGAAAGGGACCGGAAAGTCGCATGTGTTTTCGGAGTTGTCTCCGCACGGAATGCTGATTTCCGGCGGCGAGATCACAGTCCCGAAACTCTTTGTGGAGAATCGACGTCCCTACAACCTCGGCCTCGTCGGCCACTGGAGCTGCGTGGCGTTCGACGAGTTTGCCGGCAAAGGAAAGCGAGTCGACAAGGCTCTTGTCGACATCATGAAAAACTACATGGCCAACAGGACATTTTCACGCGGCGTGGAAACTCTGGGGGCTGAAGCGTCGATGGTGTTTATCGGGAATACCCGGCATTCGGTGGCCCACATGCTGAAGCATGCGGACCTGTTCGACGAACTGCCGACACAGTACCACGACCCGGCATTCCTGGATCGCCTGCATTTCTACATCCCCGGCTGGGAAGTAGACATTGTGCGGTCGGAGTTGTTTTCGTCCGGATTCGGTTTTGTAATTGACTACCTGGCGGAGATTTTGAAAAAACAGCGAGATGATGACTTTTCTCAGCTGTTCGCTCCGCACTTCAAGCTGTCGGACGATTTATCGACTCGCGATCGTGAGTCGATAAATAAGACATTCTCCGGCATGATGAAACTGCTGTACCCACATCGCGAAGCGACAGTCAAAGAGATCGAGGAACTGCTGATCTGGGCAATCGAAGGCCGAAAGCGAGTGAAGGACCAGCTGTTGCGGATCGACGAAACGTTTGAGCCCGTAACGTTTGCCTACAAGCGTGTTTCCGATAACAAACAGGTACACGTCTCAACGCTTGAAGAACAGCAGTATCCGGAGATCTATTGGCCCGATCGACTTCGCGGTGCAGCCGCAGTGGACTCGCCTGAAATCGCTTCCACAAAGCCGTCTGGCTCGGACGTTTCAGGCGATGCAAAAAGCGATCCACTGCCGCAGATTCGGAAAGTGATTCGGGAAAATCAGACTGGGATCGACTTTGATATGCTGTTCGGTCCGTATCTGAAGGGGGCCAAAGAAATCACGATCACGGACACTTATCTCCGCAAGTTCCATCAGGCGCGCAATCTGATGGAGTTTCTTGAAACGATCGCTCGCCTGAAGTCGGACTTCGAAGATATCCACGTGCATCTGATCGTGTCTCCGGACGATATCGGTACGGTTCATCAGGAGGAGTACTTCTCGAAGATCCAGGAGAACGTCGGCCCGATCGGCATTATCTTCGACTGGGAATTCCGCAACGACCTGCACGCCCGCCACATCATCACCGACCACGGCTGGGAAATCCTCCTCGACCGCGGCCTCGACGTATTTCAGCCCTGCGACATGAAAGACGTCTTCAGTCCGACGAACCGACTTCAAAAGTTCCGGCAGTGTAAGAAGTTCGAAGTGACGTTTCGAAGGAAAGACGGGTGATGTGAAAGCGTTCGAAGTCATTGGTTGGCTAATCAACTCACATGAAAGGACAGATCGTGAAACCTGCACCTCAAACGATAGACGAGTACCTGAGCACTCCGGATTGTCAACATTCGATCGATGGGCAAATGGGCGTCAACGCAAACGCTGTCTACCTTCCAAAATCAAAGAACATCATCAACATCTACCTGACCCCGGAACAGGCATTGCGTGCAGCTCGGAATCTTTTGCACAAGGCAGAAATGCTGATCGCGAACAACGTGCAGGACGCCGCAGTGCAGCTGTGGGTTCAACCGAGAAAAGACAAGAGTGGTCGTCTGGATTTTGGGATTGTGAAAGTGGTTCAGAAGAACACGCGGGATCCGTAACAGAAACGACGGAGTATCTGCCTGACGTCGACCAAACCTTTGGCAGAGTGAACACTGTGCCCGAGCGTTGCAAATGATGATAGATGTTTTGAGCATTGAGAGAATCGATGAGTACCGGGACCGCGACCAACAAGATCTCCAATTCAGAACCATGCAGTGACTGTGGCAATCCGGTCCCCCTCGACTGGAAAACATGCCCTCACTGTGCCCGACCACAATTGTTCCCGAACGTGCGACTTGCGAACCAGGCCACTGAGCGTGCAAAGCTTGAACAGCGATATCACGCTGCAATCGCCGACGCGCAGAC
>JANOUN010000836.1:0-2035 GCA_031416875.1 Planctomycetota bacterium
CGCCCAGTCCAGCGAACGCGGCACAGATCATGACGACCGTCCATGTCGGGCCATGCCCAAAATCAGATACCAGCAGGAAGATGCACAGCAGCCCCGTCATGAACCAATTGCCTGGCAGCAAAAACAGGTTGCTCAACAAAGCGACGGAGTTCAGTGCAATCAGCAAAGTGACCCACGGCCAATAACTCATTCCGGCTGACCAATTATCTTCAACACTTCGCGGGCTTGCTGCCGCACGTCGGCAGCCGGAAATGCCTGTTCCACCTGCCTGAGGACAGCCGCCAGCGATGCGCGGTTTTCGGCATCGATCTGCGGCCAAAGGTCTGCGACAGCTTTCAGACAATTCCGGGCAACCTGAGATTCTTCAATCTGATGCCGCGCCTCTGCCTGCTGAAGAACGTCGGAGGCAGCGGTGTCTTTCGCAGCTGGATCCGGCTGGTACTCAAACGGCTTCAGCGAAGTGGTAAAGAGCTGAATTATCGTCGGGACACCGTCTGCGGAACCGTTGCGAGCCAGACCGATCGCAGCATTGGCCTGCGCCAGGCGATTACCGTCCGTCAGCATCACGCGCAGCTGCTCAAGCGAATCCGGCCCACTGACATTCCCCAGTGTATAACCAGCTAGATGTCGCACAACCGGGTCAGAGTCCTGAGCGGAGCGTCGAAGTTGTTCAAGCACAGCGGAGTCAGAAATTGTCGGAGCGGTCAGCGGTAACCTGCGTGCAGACAGTGACGGAGCCACTGACCCTGCCACGACGGCCGCAGAATATCCTGTCGTCTCATCGAAATGGCGCCCCGCAATCGCGGCAACGGACATGAGCGAACTCTTGCGGACTTCAATGTGGCGAGAATCCTTCATGCCCTCAGCCAGCACCGGCAGTGTTTTGTCGTCGGCGTCGAGGGCAGCCAGCGTTCTGGCAAGAAATTCCTGATGCCGGATGTCTTCGTCCGTATTTGTTGTGGAAGCTAGTGATTCGCTGAGCAGTTTTGTCAATGAATCCACCACGAGCGGATTTTTCGCCAGCGGCTCCTGATCCTTCGGCGGATAGATTTGCTCATTCTGCAGCAACTGCGCCAACCCAAGCGCGGCACGCCAGCGACGGTGTTCATTGCTGCTGCTGAGTTCCGTGGCAAGCTGTTTCCAGTCATTGTCGGAATCTGCCAATTTCCCAAACAGCGCCCACACCGCGACGACCGCCATCACAATCAGAGCCGGAATCAAAAATAGCTGCACAATGAACCCTGCCGAAGGTGGCGTCACGGGTGGCAGTTCTTCGGGGCGAAATCCAGTGGATTGAAGAGTCGGTAATTGAGATTCGGACGCCATGTGCTGTCTCTGAAAATGTTGGCAAGGACGCGATCAAGCTGCGCGGAATGCAGCCATCAGGCTGCTGGAAAACAACCAGCTTGAGCCCTGTACTTCAAGCAGTAAACCCTATCGCTGCCACATGATAAGTGCGTTCAGGATGAATTGCAGGTGTTTTCAAAAAACCCCGGCATTCGAGAAACACGCAAACATCGCAAATCGCCTATAGGTTGTGATTAACTCAATTACTTGCAGTTCTCTGCAAGTGTTGAGAATTCAGGAACAGACTCCCCCAGGGCGTGCCTGGTTGATTTGCGAGTGGTTTCGGCTTCTCTATGATCCCCCGGCTTTGCAGTTCAGGTGACCGTCAAAGTCGGCTACTTGCAGTGGAACGATTTGTTGCCTGAGCGAGCGGGCAAGCGATCGGGAACAGCAGTTTCTGATCGGCAAGTTGCTGAGTGAATTGAAAGCCCGATGTTCGGGTTCGACCTGGCTGCGGAAGGCAGTCTGGAATCGCTGGCCGGATTTATCCAATTCCGAATTGAAATTCTGTGGAGACGAACGAAGGATGGCTGAACAGAAGGCGACAAACGTTACATGGCATGCACACAACATAACCCGCGAAGACCGCCAGAAGCTGAACGGACACCGTGGGGCGGTCCTTTGGTTCACCGGTTTGAGTGGTTGTGGCAAAAGCACGATCGCGAACGCAGTGGATCAAATGTTCCAC
>JANOUN010000837.1:0-1665 GCA_031416875.1 Planctomycetota bacterium
TGAGCGAAGGGATGTAGTTCGTCGAGCAGTCGTGTGAGTCTACCAATGCAGCGGCCCCTCATTCAACTCAATTCACCACCGAGAATCCGGCGAGCGGCAGGGCACCATGAATCTGTTTACAGATCCTTTTGAGCCTCAAGAACCACTCGGAGGGCTGACGCCCTGCCGCTCGCCAAAAGATGAGTACACCGGTGCGTTTACTCAACAAGTGATTGGTCCGTCGCACGCTTCCATGTGCCGTCAAGCAATTGCTGGATGGCTGTCTGCATCGTCTCACCACTGCCGGGCTGATAGCCGACATGGACGTCTTCGATGACGTTGCCTGGTCCCAGGATCACCGTGTGAGGGATGCCTGAAACCTGAAACGTCGGAGCGACCGAAGCACTGCGGTCCAGGGCCACACGAGGCGACAACTGCTTCTCGGCAAGAAAGCTGCGGATCTGATCAGAAGATTCCTGCAGGTTGACAGCGACGAAGATGACTTTGGATTCATCGAACGTCGATGTCGCGGCGATGTAGTCCGGCAGGGCCATAACGCACGGACCGCACCACGTTGCCCAGAAATCCAGGACCACGATCTTGTCCTGATGATCGCTGAGCCTGAACGTCGTTCCATCCAGCATCGGCAGTTCGAAATCAATCGCAGTTTTTCCAATCAGTGCCGACGCTTCTGAGGTGCCGCCGTCGCTCTGCGGAATATCCCAATCCGGCTCTCGAGCCATCGCCGTCACCCATGTATCATAGGCCGCCAGTCGCGGGCTGGCATTTGGGTTACCAGTGCATAACTCCCGCACTGATCGGGCTGGGAACGAGCATTTCCCCAGCAGTGCCGACGTACCTTCAATGCGACCGTCCACCAGCCTCAATGGCTTCATCGTCATACTGAACCCGTCCGCCAGTTGTGCCTGCAGCATGTCTTCCGAGTCGCTGTCGGATGCGAAACCCTCGGTAATGTCAGTCGACAGCTCAGGTGTAACGTTTTCACCTGCGTCAGCCGCAGTGGGCTTCGGGGTTTCTTTCTTTGGAGGATCGAGCCACACAATCGCGCCAACTCGACTGCGATCAAATCGCAGTGTTTCCAGCCGCGATTCGAACTCAAGCCTGTTCCCATCGAGCCCCAGCAATCGACCGCGCAGCAAGTCTCCGTTCGGCGCGATGAGCACATGCGTTGGCGGGCTGTCGCGGCGGAAGCGAGGTATCGTCAATACCGCTTGCCGAGACTCTTCTTCAATAAACTGCCGGATCGAAGCTCCCGACAAATTGTCCACTTCAAAATGCGAGAGAGTTACGCCATCACCAGCACGCTGCGCGACCATTCCATTCACAATCACACGTCCGACTGCTGTCACATTGGCATTGAACCCAATGCCGCGGCGGCCTGACGACGAGGGATTCAGCTTGATACTCTTTGCTGGCTTTCCATCGACAGAGACGATGATGTTTCCATCATGCGCCACAAGCTGAATTTCCGCCTGAGAATCCTTGACCCCCACCAACCCGCTGTGTTCCTGGTTGCCTCTTTGGCCGAGCATGCGGGCTCCCATCATCATTTGATTCTGTGGCATCGGGCGATCCAGAATCTGTATTTGATTTGGCAGCAGACTGAAACCCACATGCGTGCAATCTTCGTCATCGCGTTGCCCCGTGCCGAACAGGGAAACAGTC
>JANOUN010000838.1:0-1961 GCA_031416875.1 Planctomycetota bacterium
GAACCGCTCCCCGTACGCGCTGTCTGAGATCACAATCGACACGCTGATTCGATTCAACCCCGGCCTTCGCTGTACACTACTCCAAAGAACATCCACTGGCCGAATCCGTGATCAAGGCCGACGAGGCCGGACCAGGTGGAACGCCGTTCCGGCGTTTCATCGTACTGCCGGAACGGCGCTCCGCTTGGTCCGGCCTACATCCATTCTTTGATCGGATGCCCTTCGACCAGTCGCACCGGACGACCGTCGGGAGCCTGGGCGATCAGATCGGCAGGGATCCCAAGCTTTTCATAGATCGTGACAGCGATATCCGCCGTCAGATATTCATCGCGGATCGGCCGTCCGCCCTCTTCGTCGGTGGCACCGAGCACCGAGCCGCCAGGAATGTGGGCAGGCTGAGTCCAAGTCCAGTGAGGCTGCCGATCTGCAGCAGACCGCGGCGAGTGATTCGTTCACAATCACGAAGATTGCGTGGGGCAAAACCGAACATGGCTTTGTGTCCTCAGCAGCAGGTTAATTAAGGCGGGAGAAGTCGGCAGGGAGAAAACAGGTGCGTGGAACGATCAAAGCATAGCCAGGGAAATCCTCTCAGTACCAGTGCAGAGACGACATACGGCTGGAATTGCTGTTAGTGACCAAGCGACTGACGGAACGCACGAATCAACGCCGTTTCACCGAATAGAAACCTTTTTTCCAGAACCGAATCAATCATGGCCACGGTCAGTCCTGGCATCGATTGGCTGGCGTCGATCTGCCGGTATTCGCCGTCCTGAAGACTATACATCTGCAATCGCTCACCGTCATGCCGCTGCTCGGAAAGTTCGACAAACGTCTCCCAGCGGACGTTCTCCAGCACAGTGCGAGTTTCAGCAGAAAGCGTTGTTTGCATAGGAATATGCTCCGTTTACCGACATATCGACGGTCATAATTCTACTGCCTCCTCGCCAGACTGGCTACGATCGTTTGAGCAAAAACAACATTCGCGTTGATGTCACTCGTGCTCTGTCACTCTTGATTTGATGGATGGGGTGGCGGGGGCTGTACTGAGCGGAGCGAAGGAAGCCCCGGGGTTTCGGGCTAGCGCCCTCCAACCCCGGCCACCCATCAATCCATTGGTGACAGAGCACTAGTGAGGGGCGACCATGGCACTCAGATTCTCGGTTGATCGCAAACAGGCAACAATGTGATGTTTCCAGGTTGGCAAAGCGAGACCTGAAAGTCCATAATTGGAGTCCCGCCGTTTCACCCCGCCCTCGGAGTACCCTCCGTGAATTCAAGACTCCGCAATTTGCTGCGTCCTCTCTCGACAACGGTTGGGGGGTTCCGTCGTGTCCTTCTGACATGGTTGATGATTGCTCCGCTGTGCCAGATCTCATCAGCAGCGCCCATCCCGGACCTTACTGCCGATGCGAGCAGGATTTCTGTTACACCGGCGACTGTATCACTCACAGGAAATTTCAGTGAAGCGCAGCTGCTTGTGGCGCAGGCAAGCGCTGATGCAAACGTCGATAAGCGTTCAAAGGATCTGACTCAGGCGTCCACTTACTTATCGTCGAATGATCAGATCGTCGCGGTATCTGCATCTGGCCGATTGCTTGCCGTTGGCAACGGGACGGCGACAGTCACAGTGACGAATGGTGACCAGTCTCAAGCCGTCATGGTGACAGTCATCGGCATCGAAGAGCAGCCAAAGATCAGTTTCGACAGCCACATTCGACCGATCATCAGTCGTCTGGGATGTAATGCCGGAGCGTGTCACGCAAGTCAGTTTGGCAAAGGCGGCTTTGTACTTTCGGTGGTCGGGTTTGATGCAGACATGGACTACAACTCGATGGTTCGCGATCGACTGCAGCGCCGCATCAGCATGGTGAAGCCGGAAGAAATTCTGCTCCTCATGAAGCCGACACTGCAGGTGGCACATGGCGGCGGAAAGAAACTTGCGACTGGATCCACGCCGTAAA
>JANOUN010000839.1:0-2122 GCA_031416875.1 Planctomycetota bacterium
CGGCATCGTAAAACTGTCGATCAACGACACTGTTCTTGACGCTGGACTGGATCTTTACAACGGCCCCGAAGTCATCACCACCGGTGTGCTGACGTATCCAAAGGTTTCATTGAAAAAGGGCAGCCATAGACTGAATCTGGAAATCACGGGGGCCAACCCGGACGCGGTGAAGGGCTTTATGGTGGCTGTGGATTATGTGCGTCTTGTGCCTTCGGAAAAGTAGGGGAAACGAAGCACAGGTTGGCCGCGAAAGAACGCAAAGATCGCAAGGAGATTGGTGTGCGTCGCAGGTTGGTTAAAGCATCGTGACGCTGATTGCGATCGGGCGTTGACAGGAATGCGAGTCGGCGGAGCGACGGCACCTACGTAGCTCAGTCGCTCCGTCGACTGTGATTCCAGTGGAAAACACACGGCAGTCCTCAAATGCAGGATTATGCCTCCATTCGATGCGGAATAAGAAATCCGTGTGGATGATTCGGATTCCCATTCCAGTACCTCGGACATGAATGTCCAAGCTGCGAAAATTTCAATCGCTTGTGAAACGGCATGCTTCCAGGAACAATACGCCCTTCCATCAGCAATTCTTCGGAGACAGTCATGGCCAGCAAGCCATCAGTAATCATCAGCGCGTTCGCGGATGAAGCCGCAAATCGACGTACGGCTCTTGAACAAATGACGGCGTTGGCAGCCATCGGAATTCGCAACTACAGTCCGCGATTTATTGACGTTTCGGGGGACGGCAAGATCGAACACGTCACGGAGCTCAGCCCGGAAAAGATCGACAAACTGAAGCAGATGCATGCCGAATATGGGGTCCGCGTCACGAGTATTGGTGCTCGAGTCGGCAAAGTTAAATTGCTCAACGTGGACGACGGATCGCACAATAAGTTCGTGCCGTTCGACGAATACATGCAGGGTGAAGTCGCCCGCACAATCACCTGTGCGAAGGCGCTGGACACAAAGTTGATCCGGGGATTCTCATTCTACCATCCGCGAGGTACGAAACCTGAGCAGTATTTGGACATGGCAGCGGATCAAATCCGCACGATCACAGAAGCCTGTGCAAAGGAAGGTCTCGTGTACGGTCTTGAAATCGAGCCGAATCTTGTCGGCGAGACGGGGCCGCTGCTGGCGGAGCTGGCGAAACGTGTGAATCATCCGTCGATGGTCCTGATCTTCGACGGCGGCAATGTGGCCGCTCAGAACAAGAACGCTGTTCAGGTTTACGAAGAATACCGGGCGACGATTCCCTGGCTGGGCTGGATGCACGTGAAGGACTATCGCATTGATCCGAGTCTGGTCTGGACAGGGGCAGTGGATGAAGATCGCCTGAAGAATTTCGTGCCGTGTACTGACGGCGATTCCGGCCATGAAATGATCTTCCGCGACCTGCGCGAACAGCTGCCGGCGATTCAGCAGCGTCTGCAGAAACTGGGCATCGAAGGTTTCTACCTGGAGACAGAACCGCACCTGAAGGGCGGAGGACAGTTCGGCGGCTTCAGCGGCCCCGACGGAATGGGCGTTGCCGTGCGAGCATTATGTTCGGCGCTGGACTATGTGGGGATTGATTATTCACTGCGGACGTTTGCTGATATCCGCACACTGCGGGGATTCTGAAACGAGTTCGAGTATTCCTTCACATCTAAAATGCATTTCGCGGACCACAATTCCATGACATTCAATTTCGAAAAATCCAAAAGCTATCTCGTTTGCCCGAAGTGTCACAGTGACCTTGTACCGGACGGGGATTCTCTGGTCTGTACGAATCCCGAGTTCCGGCTGCGCTTTCCGATTCTGGAAGATATTCCGCGACTGTTGGTGGAAGAAGCAGAAGTGCTGACAACGGAAGCCTGGACCGCCGCAATGCAACGGGCTGGCCGCGGTCAATAATTCTGCTGAAGCAGGCGGAAACCTAACCACATCAGCGGGATCATGATCATCGTCGCGATCAGGACCCAGTGCAGGCGCAGGCGCTGTGGTGCTGAGGCGGGAAGTTCGTTCCGACTGATCTGCGACAGTGTCTGCGCCACAAGGAAGAACGTGTAGAACGCCAACGGCGGAAAAAACAGCGACAAGATCAGCGAACGAAAAGCGCGACGGATTTCGCCGTCGACTTTGGAAC
>JANOUN010000840.1:0-2689 GCA_031416875.1 Planctomycetota bacterium
CACGGAGCTTCTGCCGGTTCGCGCGAACAACGGCAAACACCGCGCCGTCGCGTGAAACTGTCTTTGCAATTGGCGACTCGGGATACCGCAGATGTTGACCAGCCCGGTAGGTGGCCAAATAAAAATCAAACTCGGGCGGCAGGCTTCTGCTCAAATCACCGTCACCCTCGACCAACCAGGTTGTCGTGATATCGACATTTCTGGCGCGGAAGTGTTCCGCACACAGCAGCGAATAGTCGTTCGCTGCGACCAGGACTCTCGTCTGACGCTGAGGATTCAAAGCTGCCTGTTGATTGATCCATTCCATTCCCTCTTTGTAACTTGTGGCCCAATAGTCCGTCTCAAACCGTTCTTCGGCGCCAGCCAGTCCCCCGACAAACATGTTGTGGTAAGTCATCTGATAAGGATGCAGTCGCCTGCATTCGTTTGCGGTCCAGATGATGCTTAGACCAAGGAGCCCCGCCGCAGGTACGGACCAGCCGCGGCGGCATTGACGCTGCAGTTCGCCACACGCCACACCCGCAAAGACCGCAATTGCCGGCAGCAAAAACAGAAAATGGCGCATCCCATCGTAAATGTTTGCGCGTTGTAGGGTCCACATGGCAAGGGGGCCGAGCAGCCAAAACAACATCACGGCAAGCACCAGGCTTTCGCTGCGGCGTGGTTCCCTTACGATCTGGAGGCACGCAGTGCAAACGCCACCCATTGCAAGAAACAGAATTGGTGGCGGTGTCGTGATCATGATGTATTTGGTCAGATAGTACCACGGCAAGTGATCGCTGGGAAAAATCTGACCTTCGAACAGAACAGGAAAAACAACATAAAATCGAGTCGCCATTCCCATGGCCAGCAGAGGGTGAAGCAACGGATTTTCGTGTGCCCAGGGCCACGGAATAACCATGACCAGCCATCCCAGACCAAACAACGCCGCCAGTTTGGTAATCGTCAGCGACCCGGGGGGGACAGGCTGCTGCTCATGCCGTGTCGCAACTCCCACCACCATCATCGAGACACCAAAGAACAGCGACAACATCAGGAAGCCTGCAGGACGAATCGCCGCCGTCAGGCCCAGTACGACACCGCAAAAAAGAATCTCGGGCCACAGAAATGTACGTCGGGTGAACAATGATGCAAACCCCGCGATCGACCAGGTGAACAGACAGGCAAATGGGATATCCTTCAGGTTGATGCAGGCGTGTCCCACAAATTGCGGCATGAGCAGCAGCAGACCACCGGCGACGACGCCGATCCATAGATTTCCGAGCAGCCGACCAAAGAGATACAGTGCAGGGACCGTCAGCAGAGCAAAGCAGGCACTCACCAGATGGCGCGTCTTGATTTTATCAGTGTCCAGGCTTTGATAAATTGTCGCAGCCAGCAGGTCGGCCCCCGGGCCATAAGCCTTCAGATTCTTGTAGTCGTTGCAGGATCTGTCTGCGCCGAAAGTCGAAAAGTAGCCCGTTACGCGTTCGGCATACTCGGAGTGTACGGATTCGTCCCAACTGACCCCATAGTCAGCAACCACGAACAGCATGACCATACACGCCCCCAGCAAAATCGCTGCGCCTGTCCATTTTGCTGAATTCATGTTTGGCGAGGTCATTGCTTCTCTAACTGGCTGGTGCATTCCAATGGGAAACACAAGAGTATCTGACCGTCAGGGAGTTGGGGAAGGAATTGGGGGATAAGAACGCGAAATTGGCGATGTTTCAGCTGTTCAGCAAGGATGTGAATCATGGCCAAACGATTGGCGAACTGGCCGTCCTCGTTTTTTTTAACATTTTTCCGCCGATTACGAAAGACAGCTGAATGAGGATTATTGATGCGTCGCAATTCGACCGTACCATCGACTATTCTCGTCCACTCCCTTTTTTGCAGGCGTTCGAAGGCCAGTTCTTCGTCGGATTCGAATTTCGTGATTCCTCGCCCAATCGGATTGGGATCACACTCGAACCGCACTGAAGTGTACTGCACTCGGCCGTGCCGGAGCTTTCCCGTTTCGAAAGCCGCATACCACCCATCTCACTTGCAGTTACCCAAGGCGTACCTGGGGAACCAGGAATCAGAAATCGAACGAAGTCCATCGAACTCAGCACGAATAGAATTGCCCGTGGAGTTCCTCCGGCACTCTTGAATTGTGAGGTTGCGCGTGCAAAAATTCTCAACATGTGGTCGAAACGTACGCATACACAAAATGGAAACCCTGAACGATGAATCCTGTTCCGTGAAATCCGTGTCGCTTTTTCATAATGTGCAGTTCCACCTAAGTTCTGCTGGACAGAAACATGTCTGAGTCTGCGGCAAAATCCAGTCAGTTGGATTCTGCATCGTTAAATCAGGGATCCAGTTCGACGCCCTTTTGGGCCGCGACATGCTGGGCGGTCGTGGCGATCCTTCCGCTGATTGCTTTTTATGCAGCACACTTTTTGCAGAAGGGTGTTCCGCTCGGGTTTGTTCTAGCTGATTTGCCTTACTATCCTGCAAATGGTCGAGAGGTTTTTGAACGCGGAAATGGACTTCTCTACCCCAATCCCTACGATCCAAAATGCGGATGCTCCAGTCATCTACTTTCACTGGCTCATTTGGCTGTTGGGCGTTGGAATCGTCAAGTTCGGATTTGACCCAGGAATTCAATTTGTCGTCATTGGACTTATCGCTTCTGTCATTTCGGCTTTCCTGACATTCCGTA
>JANOUN010000841.1:0-4971 GCA_031416875.1 Planctomycetota bacterium
CTAGTGCTTTCTGGATATTTCCCAGCAGTCCGGTGACCAGTTTCTGAATCGGTCGCACGGGATTCACCGCCATCGCCTGATATCCCTTCTGTAGTTCGGATGTCAGGCTTAAGGAATCGAAAGGTGTGTCAGGTCGAGTCCTGACCAGAATCGCCGTGACTTCTTTCATCGCATCGGGTGTTGCGTGATGATGGTGTGCATGGTCGTGTCCTGCACCTGCTTCTCCCGCTTCCAATTTCTTTTGAGCTTCAAGCTGCGCCATCGCGATGGCCAGTCGTTCCGGGTCTGCAGCATAGAAATCGCGAAGACGTTGTTCGTATTCCGCGACGGGTTTACTGTGCCCTGCGATAGCGTAAAAGCCTTCGAGATTCAGGAACACCGTCCGGTCATTCGCTGTGCCTGTCGGAGCCAGTACGGCGACAACGACGAATTTCTCATCATGCACGTGGCCGCTCTCCGCTCCACCGTGAACGATGGTAAACGTCGAACCAATATCCCAGTTATTTTTCCGAGCGACCTCGTATCCGATAATCGTATCCAGGAGCCCGTTGACCCGCGTGCCGCGAATCTTGAACGCTCGTCCCGGCATGTAGTCGTTTTCGAAGTATTCAGGCGTTGTTCCGATGATCGGAAATGAACCTTCCTGAGTCACATCACCAAACGCCAGCGGCACGGCGGAAATTACCCGGCGATCATTCTTCATCTGTTCCAGATACAGGTAGGGCAGATTTTCGATCGGCGGCTGCATTCGATACACGGCGCTCAAAACCAGTTGCAGGTCACTGCCCTTTGGCCCGACGATCAAATCGTATGCAATACTCCGCTGCGTGAAGGCGCTGTTGACCGCTCCGAACATCACCAGCACCAGCACCATCAACATCACGCCCAGCGCGATACTGAAGGCGGTGAGACAAGACGCCAGTCGACGTTGTTTCAGACTCTTCCATGCGATACTGATCAGGTTCATACGGACTGCTCCTGAAGGCAAAGTTCAGGACGATTGAAGTCCTTCAGATTTTCGACGCGTGCAAACGTTCCAGCGACATCGGAGGAATGTGTGACCATGAGCAGCGTCACGTTGTGGTCGCGACAGGTGTCTCGAATCAGATCCAGAATCAACTGCTGATTGGCCAGATCGACGTTTGCTGTCGGTTCGTCAGCGAGCAACAGAACCGGCTTGTTGGCGAGCGATCGAGCGACTGCCACGCGCTGCTGTTCGCCGACCGATAGTTTTTGAGGTGCATGATTCAGTCGGTGGCCGAGGCCGACGCGTTCAAGCAACTGTTTTGCGAACGCCCTGTCAACGCCGCGTCCCGAAAACGACATCCCCAGCAGCACGTTTTCCAAAGCCGAAAATGCCGGCAGCAGGTTGAACGTCTGAAACACGATGCCGATCTTTGCCGCTCGAAATCTGTCTCGCACGACTTCCTGTTTGGCCGCGATGTCGCTGCCATCCACCACGACTCGGCCGGAATCCGGCGTCAGAATTCCGGAAATGATGTTGAGCAATGTGGTCTTGCCACCGCCGCTGGCCCCAATCAGCGCAACCTGTTCACCCTGGTTCATGGCAAAGCGCTCGATCCCGAGCACCGGAATCCTGTTTCCTCCGGGTTCGCGATAAGACTTTCGAATTCGTTCCAGCAGAAGTGACATGCAGCCTTCCCGGGCGATGAGTTGCAGCTTGAAAAACACGCGTGTAGCGAACTGTACGCGAAATCGGTCAGGAATCTGAATTGCAATTTGGCGATTCCCGCAGCAGGACACTTTGGAATTTAGAGGGCGATTCTCGTACCTTGGACATTCTTGTCTGAGTTGGCCGTCGAGAATCTCTGGTCAACCAGCCTACCAAGGGTGCTGCCAAATGCGATCAATTTGCGACGGACAAGAATGTCCATCCTACATAAGAACCGTCCCGAGTCCGCTTCGTTGCCAAATCTGCAGCAAAACGCCACACTGCTCAGCAAACGTTAAGAGTTGAATATTCCTGAGAAGATTTTTGGCAACGCATCATTTTGAGATCGACTAAATGTAGGCCGACTTCGCCGAAGTCGGCACAGCAGATTTCAGCGAAATCTGCTTACTTGTTTCGGTTGCGGGCGAAGCCCGCGCCAAGAATCCTTCCTGTGTCTCTCCCCCCCGCTCAATCAAGCCCTTGAAAAGGATGTGATTGCCGTGATTCGTGATTTCTTCGCTGGTGTTCGCTCGATCACAGTATTGGTATTCGCCGTTTTTGTGGTGCCGGGGACCGGCGATCGCTGTGCATTCGCGCAAGGCGACGACTTTCCCGCCGCCTTCAATACTGACCCGCCGGATTCCCATCCGCCGACACCGGAAGAAATGGTCAAGCTGATTGAGGTGCCACCGGGATTCAACGTCACGTTGTTCGCAGGTGAGCCGGATGTGCAGCAGCCGATCTGCATGGATTTTGACGATAAGGGCCGTTTGTGGGTCGCAGAATGCTACACGTACAGTGGTGGACCGTATGAAACGAAGCTGCGTGACCGAGTCATCATTCTGGAAGACACTGACGGTGATGGCAAGCACGATTCGCGAAAGGTGTTCTGGGACAAAGGCTTCATGCTGACCAGTCTCACCTGGGGCTTTGGCGGCCTTTGGGTTCTGCACGACGGCACTCTTTCCTTTATTCCCGATAAAGACGGCGACGACGTTCCGGACAGCGAACCCGTCGTGATGCTCGACGGCTGGAGCAAAGACTGCGGGCACAACTTTGTGAGTGGTCTGATCTGGGGCCCCGACGGCTGGCTCTATGGTCGCCATGGAATTGTGGACACATCGTATCCGGGCGTGCCGGGGACTCCGAAGGAAGAACGCCCATTCATGAACTGCGGCGTGTGGCGCTATCATCCGACAAAGCATACCGTCGAAGTCGTCTGCAACGGCACGACGAATCCATGGGGCCTCGATTACAACGAAGACGGCCAGTGGTTCATGACCAACAACGTGCAAGGCCATCTGTGGCATGTGATTCCGGGAGCCCGTTATCAGAGGATGTACGGCCAGGACTTTAATCCACACAGCTATGAGCTGATGGATATGACGGCCGATCATTATCACTGGGACACAAAGACCAAATGGAATGAAAGCCGCGACGGCGTCGCCAATGATCTCGGCGGCGGGCACTCTCACGTCGGCGCATTGATCTATCAGGGCGACAATTTCCCGAAGGAGTACTTTGGCAAAATCTTCATGTGCAATACGCACGGCCGCCGGATCAACGTGAATCGACTCGACCGCCAGGGCGGCGGCTACGTCGGTAAGAGTGAACCCGACTTCATGTTGGTGAAGAATCCGTGGTTTCGTGGGATCGATATCAAGATGGGGCCGGAGGGTGCGATGTATGTTTCGGACTGGTCCGACAACGGCGAGTGCCATGACCATGACGGGGTGCATCGGACGAGCGGGCGGATTTATCGAATTGCGTACGGGATGCCAGAGAAAGTTGACGTGACGGCAGGATTGAATTCCTCCGCCATGAGTCGACGCGACTGGTTTGGTCGACACCAAAGGCGGCTTTATCAGGAAAGTCTTTCAGCGGCACCGACTGTTGGCATCAGCGTGCGCCATTCTTCATTGAAGCAGAACATGGGTGTCTGGGACCTTCTTGATCGTGAAGTTGCGGGGCCAAATCCGACGGAAATGATGTCGTTTGCATTAGGAACCTCTGATCCGCTGGCACTTGCCTATGCGATTCAGTTAGCCGCTGCCGATGAACTGACCCGCAGCCAGCAGTTCCCCGTATTGCAGGCGATTGGAGGCACGCCGCAACCAGCCAACGTCTTGCTCTCTCTCGTTTCAGTTCTTCAGAAGTTCGAAGGTGATCAGCGATGGCAAATTGCTTCGGCAATCCTCAGTTGCCCCGAGAACGCGCAAGCCATCGCCGCCGAGAACCAACTCACGCTGATGACCTGGTACGGTATTGAGCCAGTCGTCTTCAACGAAGGTGCACTTCAGCTCCTGGACTCCAATCTGAAACTGCAGCAGTTTGCAGTTCGAAGGCTCGCACATGAAATCAGCACGAAGCCTGTTGTCGCAGAATCCGCATTGCGATTTATCAGTCTGAAAGCTGCGAGCAATCACCGTGAATCGGAAGCCGCTGCGGCGAAACTCCTCACATCATTCAAGACCGGACTCGCCGGACGCGCCAGGGTCGATGCTCCGAAAGACTGGACTGCAATCGAGAAGAAACTCCGAGCTTCAAAGAACAAGGATGTCGTGCTGGCGGTGGATTCGCTGGCGGTGTTGTTTGGTGATGGTGCCGCGATCGCCGACCTGCGGAAGTTCGCTGGTGACGCGAATATGGATCCGGTTGCTCGCGAACAGGCAATTCTGGCACTGGCGCAGGCGAAGGACGAGGAGTCTCTTCCGATGTTCTTTAATCTGCTCAGCGATCGCGCTGTCTACGACACAGTGATCACGGCTCTGGCCGGTTTCAATCATCCCAAAACAGCAACAGAACTGCTGAATCGGATGGGAGGCTTCAAAGATGGTAATCGCAGTCTCGCCTTCGACACGATGGCCAGTCGTGAGGCGTACGCTCTGGAGCTGATCAGGGCGATCGAAGAAGGCCACATTGACGCTCGCGAACTCACGGCCGCGCAGGTGCGGCAACTGTCCGCATTGGGCAACGCGCACATCAAATTCGTGCTGGAAGCGAAGTGGGGCGTGATTCAGGAAACGCCGGAAGCTCGAGTCGCCTCGATCAAAAAATGGCAGGCGGAACTCACTCCCGAAACCATCGCCAAAGCAGATCGCGAAAGCGGAGCGGCACTCTTCAAGAAATCCTGTGCGGCCTGCCATAAGCTCTACGGCGAAGGCAAGGCCATTGCTCCGGATCTCACCGGTGCCAACCGCAGCAACCTGGAATATATGCTCATGAACATCATCGATCCCAGCTCGGTCGTGCCAAAGCAATTCACCACATCCGTGATCGCCCTGAAAGACGGGCGCGTT
>JANOUN010000842.1:0-2478 GCA_031416875.1 Planctomycetota bacterium
GGAATCGCTCGTTCAGGAAATGGACGACGCATCTAAATCAGCCAAACGCACAGTGCGCTACGTGAAGCTGATTAATTCGGACGCAACCATGGTGCAGAATTCATTAACAGCTATGTTTCCTCGCGTGACGTCCAGCACGACGAAGTCCACGAGCGGTTCAACAGGCGACAGTGCACCCAGGACGGACAGCGGCAGCAATACGAATCAGACACCGACGAATCCATTTGGCGGGCGGGGCGGTGGCACAGGGAGTAATCCATTCGGTGGCGGCACCGGTGGTTTTTCTCCATTTGGCGGCGGCGGTGGCAATCCGTTTGGAGGCGGCGGTGGTAGTCCGTTGGGAGGCGGTAGTTCGTTTGGCGGTGGTCGAGGCGGCGGCAGTCCGTTTGAGGGCGGGGGTGGCGGAGCATCGCCATTTGGTGGTGGTCGCGGTGGCGGCGGTCGGTAATCCTCGGAACTCGGAACGTGTCTGATGACACTGGTTTTGTGAGCGGCCAGGCGCTAGCCGCCGGTGTTTGCATTTCAATGACAGTCAGCTGGTACTTTGTCAAGACGTGGTTTTGTGGTAGGCCGGAATCAACCCCAATTCGTATAAAGCATTGCAATGGAACTTGGTCAACTACTTGTCAACGACGGACTGGTCACTCGTGAGCAGCTCAAGACAGCTCGCGAGACGCAGGGCAACCTGCGCATAGATCAGGCGCTGGTCAAACTGGGAGCCGTCACGGAAGATGCCATTCTTCGTAAACTTTCCGATGAATTCGGGATGCCGTATATCGATCTGAAAGACATCGAAGTCGACGTGGAGCTGCTGACAAAGTTTCCGACCTCTTCGATCTATCGCCACTCCCTGTTGCCCCTGTACCGCGAAAATGGTCACGTCGTCATTGCGACATCCGATCCGCTCAACCTGGAAGGGCTGGATGAACTCAGCACGGTGAGCGGTTTTAAGCTGTCGCCGGTTCTGACCCGCAGCGGAGAACTCGGCAGCCGCATCCATGAATTGCTCGGAGTGGGCGGCGACACAATCAATGAACTTGTTCGCCGTCGCAGTGAAGAAGGCATCGAACTTCTCGAAGAGATTAATGAAGACTTCGGCGAACTGGCCGAAGGGGCTCAGGCACCCTCGGTCATCAAGCTCGTCAATGAACTTCTGATGGAGGCCGTCAAGCTGCAGACCAGCGACGTGCATATCGAGCCGCAGGAACATGGCATGCGCGTCCGCTATCGACTGGATGGGATGTTGCGGGTTCAACCAACGCCGCCAGAGATTGCTCAGTTCTATTCGGCGATCGTGACGCGTCTGAAGATCATGTCACATCTGAACATCGCTGAGAAGCGGTTGCCTCAGGACGGACGCATCAAGCTGCGAGTCTCCGGTCGTGAGGTGGATGTGCGCGTGTCAATCATTCCGATGATGCACGGCGAAGGCGTCGTCATGCGTTTGCTTGACAAAGCACGCATGAAATTTGACCTGAAAGCCGTTGGCATGCCGCCGACTGTGATGGGGATTTTTCGCAAGCTGCTGGAACTTCCGCACGGGATTATTCTGGTCACAGGTCCGACCGGCAGCGGGAAATCCACGACGCTCTACAGCGCGCTGAATGAGATTAAGGATCCCACGATCAAGATCATCACGGTCGAAGACCCGGTCGAATATCAGATGGATGGAATCAGCCAGATTCAGGTCCACAGCCGGATCGGGCTGACGTTTGCAGGCGCCTTGAGAAGTATTCTGCGACATGACCCGGATGTGGTCCTCATCGGGGAAATTCGCGACGGTGAAACGGCTCAAGCGGCGATTCAGGCGTCACTCACCGGGCACCTTGTGTTCAGCACACTGCACACAAACGATGCGCCCAGCACGTTCACGCGGCTGATCGACATGGGTGTCGAACCCTATCTGGTCGCCAGCACCGTGGAAGGCATTCTGGCCCAGCGACTGGTGCGAAGACTTTGCACGCACTGCAAAGTCGCGACGCCGGTTGAGAAACTTGAAATCCCGCCTGACTTTCCGAAACCGCTTCCGGAAACGATTTTTGAACCACGCGGTTGCCGTGAATGTCGTGACACCGGATACTCGGGGCGAATCGGTGTGTTTGAATTACTGAAAACGGATGCCATGATTCAACGCATGTGCGCGGAAAGCCGCAGCAGTGTGGAGATTCGGGATTATGCCCTGTCGGCAGGAATGACGACGCTGCGTTCAAGCGGATGGGAACAAGTGATGGCGGGCATGACAAGTCTCGATGAAGTTGTTCGAATTACCCGAGGCGATATCATTGGCTGATGTCAACAAGATCCTTGGTGCTGGCTGAATGACAATTGGCTTGATCGCAACTCGTATCAGCCGGAGTGGGCCAGCGGGCTGTTAATTTAGTGATGTTTGAGGCTCATCATACCAACCCGAAGCGCCAGCGAGGAATTCAGCCGTTTCTGCCTCGCTGGCGCTTCGGGTTGGTATTAAATCAACAGACC
>JANOUN010000843.1:0-5797 GCA_031416875.1 Planctomycetota bacterium
TTCCTTCGCTCCGCTCAGTCCAGCCCCGGCCACCCGATCCATCAAAGCAAGAGTGACAGAGCACTAGTTACTTTTTCACGATCCAGATGTTGCGGTACACCACAGGATTGCCGTGGCCCTGAAGATAGATCACATCAGGCGAATCCGCTTCCGGATTTTTGCCGGGGGTCCCATGAGTCAGCTCAAGATTGTCATGAATCGTAATCCCGTTGTGCTTGATCGTCACACGCGCGTTCTTCACTTTCTTACCGCCCTCGTAACGAGCTGCCGTAAAGTCCATGTCGTATGTTTGCCATGTGAGCGGCGGGAAACAAGCGTTGACTTTCGGTTTTGAAATCGAATAGATCCCGCCGCACTCGTTGTTCTCACCTTCCAGACCAAACGAATCCAGTACCTGGCATTCGTAGCGGCCCTGAATGTAGACGCCGCTGTTACCACGTTCCTGACCGCGTGCCGCAGGCCTGAAAGGTGTGCGAAACTCGATGTGCATCTTGTAGTCGCCGAATTTTTCCTTCGTCTCACAATCCGCCGCCAGCAGATCTTTCATGGTGATCTTGCCTCGTTCAAACTGATCTGCCGACGTTCCGTCAAACAGCACGATTGCCCCTTCAGGCGCTTTCGCGCCCAGCGTCGGGCTTTTGCGTTCAACCTTCTTCAGAGTCCCTGCTTCCGTTCCGTCCTTCGTATACAGAATCGCCTTGCCATCCTTCAGAATGGCATGCCCATGTTCGTCGTCAGAGATTTTTGTCTCGCCGTCTTTGGTTTCTCCGTGAGATTTGAATTTTTCTTCGCCCGTCCAGCCTTCACCCGGCAATCCACCTGGATATGCCACGGCGTCGAACTTATGATCTCCTAATGCGATCACCTGCAGACCAAGCGGCATGTTCTGGCCATCGTGTTTCACTTCGCCCGCATATTCGCCCTGCAATGCGTAGTCCGGGCCGGCTTCTTCGACCGTCACAAAAGTGTCGTCTGCCACGACCGACACCGCCAGCAAAGGCAGCACTGCCAACAACTGAAATGTTCGAATCATAAGTTTGCGTCTCGCTCTGTTCGTGCCTGAATCAACCTCCCCTGAAGAAGCCAGTCGACCGACAATGGTCACCGCACTGCTTCAGGACGCTCGCTATTGTAGAAACTTCCGCAAGCAAACTCGACGGACAGGAGGGAGTGTTTTTAACCAGGATGGGACATTCATGTCCGTCACATGGCCAATATCTCGGACATGAATGTCCAAGCTACAGAAATCGCAGATTTGCCGGTTACGGGACGTCAGGCAGCTGCAGGATCCGGGCACGGCGGATCTCAAGTCTCGGCGGAGGTGTGATTCTTTCCAGCGACACGAGCATTCCCAGACGGCCCGGTCGCAGTTCCTCCAGTTGAGATGTACTCACTGGCTGACCATTCAATCGAATCGAGACTTTCTGCCCATCGACCAGAATTTCGACATCGTTCCAGCCGACGCTCTGCGGTGATGAAATCGCATTTCCTGTGAGCAGCGTTTTGACAACCGGCAGTGTCGTGATTTGCCCGAACGCTGATGCATCAAGCGTGATCAAATGGGCGTCAAGATTCTGATCGCGGCTGGCACCAAGGATCAGCATGGCGGATGTTGTCTGTGCCGAAATCTGCATGCGAATAATGTAACGTCCTGGTTCACGCACCGTTTCGATAAACCCCAGCACACCTTTGGCTGGCTTGACTTCAAACCGGATATGATTGTTTTCCAGCGTCCACAGTGATCGACCACTGTCAGGCAATCCGTTCGCCTGAATACCGGACTGCAGGTAGCTGAACGATTCTTTTGCGGTGAAGAGTCCCGTGAATTGCCAGCGATTCAGAATACGCTGCAGTTCCTGAGTTTTGACGTCGGCTGCCGTGCCGGAGTCTTTGGCCAGTCCATTTGCCAGCTCAATGGCCTGCTGGACATCATCCGCCAACTGCCGCGCAAAGGAACTGCGGTCGGTTTTCTTTAATAACGTCGACGCAGGCTGAAGCAAAATTCCTGCGTCTGCAAACTGACCGGCCACAGCAGCGGTTGCCGCGAGTCGCAGGCAATGCTCAACAATCACATCCTGCTGCCCCGAATTCGCAGAACTCACGCGAAACTCCGACAACAACTCCCTGGCCTTTGACAATTCGTCAGTCTGATAACGTTCCGCCCGACGTTGATTGATATCCAATGCAACGTCGGTTGATTTGCCGCGCTCCGCAAATTCTGCCGCCAGATTCAACAAAGTAAAGTCTGCTGCGCTCGCGGTCTGACTTTCTGCACGGTCGAGTAACTGTCGAGCCAGCTCCGCGCGGTCATTCGCGGATTTTGCCTGCGTAATTTCGCGTTTGAACAGTTCACGAAGTTCTGTGTCGGCTGCGGCGACTTCTGCGTCTGACGGAACCAGAGTGACCGGAGCTGCCGATTCGACATTGATCACAATTGTCGTGTCGGTCTTTGCACCAGGTGCAAATTCCATGTCGGGCAACAGGGGCTCAACCTTCAACTGGATTTCATACCGCCCTTTGGCGTCTTTCGGCACTTGCCAGCGTAATGTTGTGGATCGCTGATCGATCTGGATCCCCGCCGGCGCGCCTTCCATGATTCGCAACCGCAGCACGCGCCCGATCAATGGCATAGGACGATCAGAAAGTTTTAATTCGAATGATTCCCCGGCCCTGGCTTTCTGTTCCGTGAATGCCGGCAATGAAAACGTGAGAGACTTCGGAAGGACAATCAGCGTGATCGAACCCGTGGCCAGAACCTGATCGGTGCCCGACTCGTACAATTCCACCGTCACCGCATGTCGGCCTGCGTCATCGTCCGACGGCAACCATTCGAACAGACCGGTCTCTGGATGGACCGACATCCCTGGTAGCTGATCTTTGCTAAGGCGATAGGTCAACCCACTGCCTTCCTCCAGCGGAGGCGACGCGGCCATCGGGATTTCGATCGACTGTTGCGAGAGAAATCTCAATGGTGGCGTGCGCGGCAGTGTATACCGAGTCATTCCGGCTTCCACGGTGACACGGTACGTGGTTTGCGCGACGATGCTGGTGGCGTTGTTGTGCCTAAAAACATATTCGATCGGAAGAAAGTACTCCGCGGGCGTCTGAATCTCCGGAATTGACCATTCAACGCCGCCGGTGGCCGGGTCAATCTTCGCGGCCGCCGGTGCTCCTGTGCCGAAGCGGAACTGCAGGCTGCCGACGGAGCTGCTCGGAGCTGCCCCGTCAAGTTCCGGCTGATATTTCACGACCTGTCCGCCGCGCACGGTCACCGGATCGGCAGGTTTCAGCTTCGCGATCGGAATCACGACAACGGGAGCCGTTACCGTCTTCGATACGCCCGCATTCGATGTGCCCGCATTCGATGGAACATCCGGCACATTGTCACGATTCACAAACAGGAACAGTGCAGTGAGTACAATCACGACACCCCCCGACGCCATGGCCATCGTCGCTGGTGTACGGTTTTTCTTAACGCCGCTCGCACGCGGGATGACGGGCCTTTGTTCGAGTTGTGGCAGGACGGGAATCGTGGCACTGAGAGCCTGACTCTGGCCACCGTTCGTCGTGAGCATCAGGTCCACTGCCGCGCCGGAATCCATTTCTTTCAGAAACTGCTGATAACCGAAGTCCTGAGAATCCAGCTGGCCGACGGCAGCAACATTCAACACAAACCCCGTGTCGTCAAGCCCGGCCTCCTGCATGGCCTTTCGCAGAGACATTTGAGTCAGCTCACTGCAGAACGGCGTGAGTGCACTGATCACTTCCGCAGCCGTCTGAAACCGGGCACTCGGATCACGCAGGGTCATCCTGCGCAGGATGCCGTCCACCACCTCAGGAATTTCGGGACGATGTGTTCTCGCCGACGGAGCGTCTCTCGAACACCGCGCCATAAGGACCTGCAACGGGTTGTCACCGGGAAACGGCACGCGCCCGGTGAGCAGACGAAAAAACGTACAGCCCAGACTGTAGAGATCGCTGCGGGCATCAACCGTTGCAGTGTCCCAGCCCTGTTCCGGTGACATGTAGTCGGGAGTTCCCATGACCTGTCCGGCACGAGTGACCGACGTCTTCGCTTCGCCTTCATCACCCAATCGCACCAGACCCATGTCCATGATCTTGACCGTGCCTTTTCCATCGGGCGACCAGTCGATGATCAGATTTCCCGGCTTGATGTCGCGATGCACCATCTTCTGAGCATGGGCATGCTGCAGCCCGATGGCTGCCTGGCGAATGATGTCGCAGGCGATGTTGACGGGAATCGAACTGATCCGCGATGTGATCCGATCCAGTTGATCGCCGTTCACAAACTCCATCACCATGAAGTCGACTTTGCCGACGCGACCGGCATCCAGCGTGCGCACAATGTTGGGACTGTTGAGCAACGACGACGCGCGGATCTCACGGCGAAAGCGATTGACAAGAGTTTGATTTCCCGTCAGCTTCCGCGACATGTCCTTCACGGCCACGATGGCCCCGCTGTTGTCGTCCCGCGCCTGGAACACATGTCCCATCCCGCCTTTGCCGACCGGTCCCAGCAGACGATACTTTCCGAGGACAAAACCACTCTGGCCTTTGAGCAACTGATTCGCCTGCCATTGCGTCAACAGATCGCGTGTGACAAGTTCCGTGGCCAGGCTCTCGACGATGGCGGTGTCCGGATTGGCAGCACCATTCTTCTGCAGTTGTTTCGCAGCGCTCTGCGCTGTCTCCCATTGCAAGGCTGTCAACAGCCCGCTTTGTTTGAGATGCGAGAGGAACTCCGTGATTTGCAATTGCGCCATGAGTGTGTTTTAACTACTGGCTGAAGATTGCCCAAGTTCTCGTGAACGCATCGTTGCCGCTTCAACGGCATCGATCAGCGCAGCGCGGACGCCGCCCTGTTCCATCGCGTGCAGACCTGCGATCGTTGTGCCGCCGGGACTGGTGACTGAATCTTTCAGGACCCCCGGATGCTGGCCGGTGCTGAGCAGCATTTCTGCCGCGCCAGCCAGTGTCTGCGCCGCAAGTCGCGTCGCGATCACACGCGGCAGTCCCATTTTGACGCCGCCATCGCTCAGTGCTTCGATTATCTGAAACACATAGGCCGGTCCACTGCCGCTCAAACCAGTCACCGCATCCAGAAGTGGCTCACCGACCACTTCGACAAGCCCCACCGTCGCCAGCAATTCGCTGATTAGGTTTGCATCGTCGCCAGTCGCGGCAGAACCCGTCGCCAGACCAGAAGCTCCGCGACCGATCAGACACGGCGTGTTTGGCATGACCCGGATCACGCGTGTCCCCGGCGGCAATGCCTGCTCAAGCCGCGCGATGGGAATACCGGCCGCAATCGACACGACGAGCGGCGTCGATTTGCCGTGAAGTTTGAGCGATTCAGCAAGTGGCTTGATGGCATCGTTCATCACCTGCGGTTTGACCGCCAGAATCACGATGCTGGCCCCCTCGATGGCATCTGTTGCCGAGTCAAACAACCGCACACCGTCACCGGTCTTTGCCGCAAAAGCCGACCGCGATGCCTCAATGGGATCGTATCCGCTGATCTGCTCGGGCAGGAGCAGTTCGCGCACAAACCCCGCCGCGAGGGCTGTTGCCATCTGCCCGGTCCCAACAAATGCAATTCTCTGAGACAGCCAGTTCATATGGTTTCTGCAATATGCAAGACGCGGTTGATGATTGAGCCCGGATTATAGGCGGGGAGCCCACAAATGTTTAGCCTCTGTAGCTTGGACATTCATGTCCGAGTGCCTTGTTAGGACTTGATTGTGGGGTAGGCCGGACCAAGCGGAGCGTAGTTCCG
>JANOUN010000844.1:0-11318 GCA_031416875.1 Planctomycetota bacterium
GGAAAGCGGGTTTCGATTTTTCTGCGGAGCGGGGCGAACGACTGCAGAAGGCCGCCGGAGACTGCAAGCTGATCCCATGTTGGCTCAGGGCACATGCGGCGGGAACACGTGAGGTAGCTGTCGGCCATGAATTCAAAGGCGGCAAGAAACAGATTGCCGACTGTGAGGTTTTCGGTGGTGATGCCGTTGATTCGTCCGTCGCAGCCCATGGCGCTGGCAAAGAAACTCAGATCGCACGACAGCCCGTCCCCGGTTGAATTCTCTGCGGCTTGCTGAATCAGCTGCCAGGAGTTTTCTATCTTGACGCCTGCCAGTCGAGGCAATTCTGTCAGCAGAGATTCAAGGACCGTGAGCGAACGGCCAGCCGGAATGTGCGTGATGGTATTCAGAAACTGTCCGTCGAACCATGGGCGGGTCTGACAATCGGCGGGTCGGAATTCGGCCGTGATCTGACTCACCTGGGAACCTGTCGAAGCGTTGATCGAGAGTTCGTGCGACTGCAGTCTGATGCCGCGCAGGGCCGCCTGCTGATCACCGATGACCGGATAACACGTCAGTGTCCGGCCATGGCGATGGACGCTGCCGATCGGTTCCTTTTCATTCGTGAGTTCCGGCCAGCGCAGGCCATCAAGCCTCAGCGCGGCAAAGGCTGCTTGATGCCAGCCATTTGTGCGCAGATTCAGCATTCCGATCCCCTGCGTGCGTTCCATCTTCGGGGCCGCGTTGCAAAGACGAGCGATCACATAGTCGCCAACGCTGACCGGTGTGGCCTCAGCAGGAAGCTGCTGTTGCTGCTTCAGCCAGTAGAGCAAGCTTGTTGCGGAGCCAGGTTTCAGTTCCTTGCCAAGCTCTTCGAACACGGCATCGGACCAGCAGCCGCGGAGACGATCAAGCGTCGTCGTCCCGTCGGATTCAGCAATCGTCGTCCGCTGATCCCGCCAGGACAGGTAATTTGTGACAGGACGAAGCTTCTGATCCACCAGCATGATTCCACCCATCTGCCCGCAACTCAGCAGAGTTGTGGCATCCGGAGCATGACTGCAAAGGCGATCGATCACGCTGACGGCGCGAGTAAAGATCTCTTCCGGCGAGACTTCATGAAACCCGGTCGGCATTCCCGCGACGGGATCGGGAAACGCCTCGCGGACAATGTGCGAGACGAGGGAGGTTTCCAGATCCAGCACAGCACCTTTGATGGATGAAGAACCGATGTCCAGACCGAGACAACGCATAGATGACTGTTCCTGACAAGTGCTGAGAGTTCCTGGCCCAATGTGCCCCGACACTCCGTGGCGGGAAGACTCGCGTCGGAGACACGAGCAACAATGATGAACGCACGGTGCGTTCACTCGACAATGTGCGACACTAATTCAAAAACCCAGGCACCGCACAACTCACGACATCGGCGCATTCCCGCAACTTCATCCGCACGTCTTCCGGGAGTGCAATGCCGTGCTGTGCTGCATCCCGCGCCGATTGAAACTCCCGCTCGCCGGGCAACAGCACGGACTGGATTCCTTCCGCCGTCGGTGCGGCATGAATTTCATCAATCAGCGATTTCATGCGCGAGTTAAAAGCCACACGATCGGTCATCGCATCAATGTCGGCCAAAAAAAAGGATGCATTGTGCAGCGACGGTTTCGACGCGGAATCAAAAATCCAGCTTCCCACCTGCCACGTCATCGCGCCGCCGGGAATCAGCGCGGAAAGCACTTCACACCACAGCCCCAGACCATAGCCTTTGTGTCCCGCCATCGGAGCCAGTGCAGCTCCATGCGGGTAAAGCGATCCATCAGTCGTCGGCAGACCGTCCGGACCGATCAGCCATGTGGCCGGAATGGATTCGCCACGCTGATGTGCCGCATAGACTTTGCCTCCGGCGACCGCGGCCGTTGCCATGTCGAGCAAAACAGGATCCCCTCCGGTCGGAATTGCGTATGCCAACGGATTGCTGCCCAGCACCGCTTTTGTGGAACCAGGTGCTGCGACGCTCGGCATATCGTTGCCTGTCACCATCGCAAGACAACCCTCCTTCGCGGCCTGCAATGCATAGTGGCCGGCCGCACCGATGTGTCCCGTGTTCCGCAGAGCGACAAACGCGACGCCAAACTGCTTTGCTTTCCTGAGGGCAGTCTGAACAGCGAAACTTGAACCGATCTGTCCAAGCCCCGATGCGCCATCCACGATCGCCCAGGCTGGTCCTTCGCGTTCAATCCGTGGAACTGCTGAAACCGGATAACCGCCGCCCTGCAGCTTCTTCAGGTATCCCACGAGCAGCTTGGTGCCATGCGTGAAGACTCCCAGAACATCGGTGGACACCAGCGCCTCGCACGTGATGTGACAGTCCGCATGCGACAGGCCTGTGGATCGCAGGCACTCCGTGACAAAACCTGTGAGATCGGCAACAGATATGCGATTCAAGGGAACCCCTTTTCTGCTCATGGCACTCAAGGCCAGCGGACTGTTGATTTAATCAGCCGTTGGGCGCTAGCCCCGGTTAAATGCCGGAAATCACGATGAAAACAACCGAGGCTAGCGGACTGTTGATTTAGTGGTTTTTGCGGCTCATGGTCATACCAACCCGAAGCGCCAGCGAGGAATTCAGCGTTTCTGCCTCGCTGGCGCTTCGGGTTGGTATTAAATCAACACCCCGCTAATTCACGACATTCACCAGCGGCTCCCCGTTCAGTGCCATTAAGGCAAGCCGAGCGGCTGTCTCGCGAAGTTTTCTGACGGCTGGGACGCTGGTAGAAGCAATGTGAGAGGCGACGATCACGTTGTTCAGCTTCAGGATTGGATGGTCTGCCGGAATTGGTTCCGGATTGAACACATCCAGTGCCGCAGCCGAAACATGTCCGGATTGCAGAGCTGCCGTCAGGGCCTGCGGATCGATTAAATCGCCGCGAGCCAGATTAATGATGCACACGCCCGGACGAGTTTTCGCCAGAGACTCCGAATTCAGCATCCCGCGAGTCGCGGGTGTGGATGGACAATGCAGGGTGATCACGTCCGACAGAGACAGCAGTTCGCGCATCGTGACAGGGATCCCGTCAGCGGCTTCGATGTCGGACGCTTTTGCCATCGGGTCATGGACCAGAATGCGGCATCGAAACGGTCTCAGACGTGCCACGACTTCACGTCCGATGCGACCAAAACCGACGACGCCAACTGCCAAATCCCGCAGCGATTTCATGTGATCGAGCGACGTGGCGAGGCCCCATTTCCCGCTCTTCAGTGTGCTGTCGTTGGTGACGACCTGACGAGTTATCGCAAGGATGAACGCCAGCGTGTGATCGGCTACTTCGTCGATGCAGTAGTCCGGTACATTGCAGACCGGAATCCCCTTTGCGCGGGCCGCCGCCAGATCAACATTGTCCACACCAATCCCATACCGCACGATGACGCGTGCTTTCTGCATGGATGCAATGACATCTGCATTCACCGGCGCGAACTGGGTGATGACGGCGTCTGCATCCGCCACAAGCGAGGACAGCTCCGCAGCAGCCTTCTTCTCTTTCCATGCCTCGATGGCATGCCCCGCGGACTGCAAAATGGATTCTTCAACTGACAAATCCGAAAACGAATAGTCGGTGATCGCAACCTTCATCTTTATGTGGCTCCGCAACTGCGCAAACAAAAAATGCACGCGGCAGCTCAGGTGCTGAGTCGAACCTCGGATGTCCGCAAGCAGGAATAATGCGATAATGTGACAAGCAGGGCGGATATTCTGCAACTCATCGGCACGATGTTCTGAAAAACAGATCACGACAACTCGTCGAAAACTCAACGCGTCGCTCTGCACTACACCGTGGTCGTCGCTTCCCGGGCAATTGATTCCCAATCGCCTTTCGGGATGCGGTCTTCTTCGTCCATCAGCAGGAGTTGAATTTCAACGATTTCATCGGCGCAGTCGAAGAATGCGTCGATGACGGCCGGGTCGAACTGCGTGCCTCGTCCTTCGCGCAGAATGTCAAAGCACTTCTGGCGCGGAAACGGGTCTTTATACGGACGTTTGCTGGAGAGCGCGTCAAACACGTCCGCGACGGCGACGATGCGACCTTCGAGGGGAATGTCCTCGCTCAGCAGGCCCAATGGATAACCATGGCCGTCCCAGCGTTCGTGATGAGTCTGAGCAATCCGCGCGGCCAGCATCAGCAGTGAAGATGACCGGACATGCAACATGCTTTCGCCGATCCTGGTATGCGTTTTCAGGATATTCCATTCCTTCTCGGAGATCGGTTCGATGATCTGGCGTCCAAGCGCGCAGTGCTTTTTCATCAGATCGTATTCGTCCTGCCCGAGCTTTCCTGGTTTGAACAGGATCGCATCCGGAATCCCGATTTTACCGACATCGTGAAGTTGTGCGGCCTGCTCCAGCATTTCCAGGCGATTTTCCGGATACCCCATTTGCGCAGCGATAATCGCCGTGTAGCGCCCAACTCGAATCACATGGTTGCCTGTGTCGTTGTCGCGATGTTCGGCGGCGCGAGCCAGACACAGGATGAGCTGCTGACGTGTGGCTTCCAGCTGACGCGTGCGACGTTCGATCTGCTGTTCCAGACGAGCCGCTTCGCTCGACGCCATATCGTAGTGTTTCTTGATCACAATCGCGTTGCGAACGCGCGGCAGAAGTTCGTTCGGTTCGATCGGCTTCTGCAAAAAGTCGCTTGCTCCCAGGTCCAGTGCCTGCTTCCGCGTCGCCGGATCCGCCGCCGCCGTCAGGATCAACACCGGTATGTGCTGCAGCACGGGATCCAGTCCGATCACACGCAGAATATCCAGCCCGCTGATTTCGGGCATCCGAATATCGAGCAACAGCACGTCTGGTCGCTCCTGACGAATCAGGTGCAATGCTTCACGGGAGTCACTTGTGGTGACAAAGTTTTCGTAGCCTTCCATTTTCAGATGCTGACGAAACGTCATGACGTTGAGCGGTTCGTCATCAACGATCATGATCTTTGCCGTCTTGTCACTGCTTCGGATACTGGAGATGCGCGGAACCGAATTTTTCGCATCAGCCTGTTTCGCGGCCTCAGCCGACAGGAGGGGATGAAACAGAATCGATTCCTGAATCGGAAAGATGTCGTTCAGGATGGATTTGCGTGTCGGGGCTTTGTTGGAATCGGAACTCGGGACATTTGCAGTGGCAGCTGTTTCCGCGGATGTGACCGGGCAGCACACGGACTCATCCGCGCGTTCCTCTTTCCTGGCCGGGTTAATGTGCATCTGCACTGGTTCGGCCACGGCAACCAGCGGATTGCCTGCCAGTGATGCGACACCGTTCCCCGGCGGGCGCGCAGTCCCGGCAGTTCGCAGGGATTCAAATGAGGCGATTGTTGAACGAATTTCGTCAAGGACTGAATTTGCCGGAGTGCTGATACATGATGACATGACTGAGTTCCTGGACATGATTGACTACGGCATCGGTGCATACGAAACCACGGCAAAAGCCTGCCGGCGACAATTCAACATCTGCTGGTTCGCTGAACACTAGGCCAATAATCTTCTGCGCCTGAAAATTCGCCTGCGGGTTTGTATGTGTTACGGATGCAACAGAATCCCGCCGTCTGCGAAACTGTTCCGATTTGCAGAATCGGTACGACCGGTTGCAACAGTTGCAGTGATCGCCAGGTTGTTGAGTTGTCGCTTCTTCCTGCCGGCATTATGCTCCCCGTTCTCAATGCTCACTGTTTCCAGTTGATATCGACCAAAGGGCGAAGAAAATGTCTGACACGACTAACGGAAAATTGAACCGCAAGCTGCGAATGGCGCTTGTCGGCGGGGGCCAGGGGGCTTTTATCGGTCGCGTGCATGCGACGGCCGCAGTCCTGGACAATCGTGCGTCACTCGTGGCAGGAGCGTTGTCATCTGATGCAGCGCGAGCGAAAGCCAGTGCGCCGTCCTATGACATTGCGGAATCTCGCGCGTACGGTTCGGTGACCGAAATGATTCAGAAGGAAACCGCGTTGCCTGCGGATCAGCGCATCGATTTCGTCAGCGTGGCGACGCCGAACCACACGCATTTTGAAATTGCCAAAGCCGTGGCGGAAGCCGGATTCAACGTCATCTGCGACAAACCAATGACGTTCGATTTTGCACAGGCAGAAGAGCTTGTCAAAACCGTTGAAAAGAGCGGCGTGGTATTTGCCGTCAGCCACAACTACACAGGCTACCCTTTGGTACGGCAGGCACGCGAAATGATCCTGAACGGTGAACTGGGCGAAATCAATGCCATTCGTTCCAACTACATTCAGGGCTGGTTACGCAGTCGGCTGGAATCAGAAGACCAGAAACAGGCGGCGTGGCGTACAGATCCAAAGAAGTCCGGAGCAGCAGGCTGCTTCGGCGATATCGGAACGCACGCTTACAATCTGGGACGTTACATGACCGGCCTGATTCCTGCAGATATCTCCTGCAATCTCAGGATCTTTGCCGAAGGACGACGGCTGGACGACTACGGCCATGCCGTCGTGCGATTTGAAAACGGCGCATTGGGGACGGTGACTGCCAGCCAGATATCACACGGGCGCGAGAACGATCTGTTTATTGAAGTCGATGGTACCAAAGGCGCGCTGGCGTGGCGCCAGGAAGAACCGAATCTGATGATCGTCCGTCGCAACGGCTCGCCGCATCAGATGTACACGCGCGATCCAAATGCTCCGCACATGAACAGTATGGGAAAAGCCGCGTGTCGTTTGCCGGCAGGCCACCCGGAAGCGTTCCTTGAGGCCTTCGCCAACGTCTATCGCTTCGCCTACGACGCGATGGTGGATCGGGCCACAGGTACCGCCTTTGAGAAGAAAAACACCATCTATCCAAACGTGTACGACGGTGCGGAAGGCATGTACTTCATTCAGCAGTGCGTTGCGAGCAGCCAGCAAAACGGTGCCTGGGTGCCCATGAAATACGCCGGTGCTCGCCGATAATCACATAAAAACAAAACAGGTAGCTGGATTCGCAAGAATTCAGAAATGGGGCTGATACGAAGAGCGGTTTTGTTAGGGGTTCTAAGAATGATGGCTGATCTGGTTTGACATCGTTACCTGTTTGGATGGCCCCGACTCATGTTCTGCTCGACACCGACACCCTGTCCGAGATCGTTAAACTCCGCGATGTGGTTGTTGTCCGACGGGCTCTGGCGTACACACGGCAAGTTGGAGTCCTGACCCATTTAACTTCACCCGGAACAATTGCACTGGTCGGCGGTGGCCGTGACTGCATCGAGAACGACCTGCTGGGCATGCCGTCGATGAGGAGGCGAACGCAGGCGGTGTATTTGGGGAGGCCGGTGTTGATTTAATCTGAATTCTACGTGGGGTAAGCTTCCAGCTTGCCTTCGCTGTATGAAAACGCAGTGCTTTTTGAGAAACCTGACAAGCTGGAAGCTTATCCCACCTTTAATCAACAGACCGCTGGCGCGCAGCGGCTGATGGTGCGAGTAACCCGACTGATCCGCGAGGGATCGGGATTTGTATCCCTCGCGGACGCTTCGGGTGAATATCACTTTCGACCGCGTCGGGTTTAGTTCCCGTCAGGCAAATCCAGATTCATGCTGTTGCCCCCTTCACTCACCTCGAAGACAAGCCCGTGTCCGACAGTGTGAGCGTCGTCCGTGGTTGGTCCGGGAGCAACGGCACCCATGCTGGTCACAATGATGTCGCAGATTCCGGGGACAGTCCCGGCGCTCGCCGGTATGTTGAATTTGCCTTTCGAAACCATCGCCCACGCCACGGGAGCGTTTGAGTCCCGTGGTTTGAACGCGATGGTGCCCCATTTCATGGGTTCGTTATGGAGTTTTACTTCGCCCTGAATGGCCTGACGTGTTCCCGCGACCAGCAGGCCGTTCTGTCGCAGCCACGTTCCTGCGGTTGTAATCCATTGCGACAACGCCGGGTGTTCATTGGCCAGGCCGACGCCATGCGGTCCCTGTTGATAAACATGCAGCTCGGCGGGGACACCGGCTTTGCGGCAGGCCAGATACATGCTGACGCTGTTCTCGGCAGCCACACCGGTGTCTTCAGATGTATGAAACAGGAACAGGGGTGGTGTGTCTGCTGTGACGTTGAGTTCATTCGAGAGTGATTTCAACTGCTCGTCTGTCGGCTCTTTGCCAAGAAGATTGTTGCCCGACCCGCGATGAGCAAAATCCGCTGTGAGGCTGACGACGGGGTAACCAAGAATTCCGAAGTCCGGACGACTGCTTTCCCTGTCAATCGCGTCTGCAGCATTTGCATCCCCGCCATCAAAATGTGTCACGGAAGTCGATGTCAAATGGCCGCCGGCAGAAAAGCCCATGATACCGACGCGGTGCTGATCGATTTTGAATTCGTCCGCGTGGGCACGCACAAAGCGCAGAGCCCGCTGAGCATCCATGAGCGGTACGGGATGTCGATAGGGTGACAACCGATACCTCAGGACAAATGCCGTGACGCCAATGCTGTTGAAATACTTTGCGGGCTGAACTCCCTCGTGATCGGTGGCATGAATCGCATAACCGCCGCCGGGGCAAATCACAATTGCGGCTCCGTTGGCGTTCTCCCCGGCCGGATAAACCCAAAAGCCAGGTTTGTCAGCATCGGCATCACCCATCGCCTGCGGAGCGCCCTCTGGCCAGAGAGGACGGAATTCAGGTGGCTGAAAACCGTCGTCGGCCAATCCGTCTGAACAGATCGCTGCCAACAGGGAAAACGCGAGGATCGAACGGGACATGGTCAGGCTCCATTGTGGGAAGAAAAGTCGCTTGGCTCTCTGAGTCGTGTTGTACTACCAACGTTCTGAATTTGCGCAGGAACACATCCGGCAGAAAAATGAATTGCAGTAGGACCTGCAGTCGTCGTCTGTATTTTTCTGCCGCTCGTGTTTCTGCCAGACCTGACCTGACTTCTGCAAACAGACGCCTGAAAAACTTCGCGGGACAACAAGAAATCAACTGTTAGTAGTACGGATGGAACGGACGAGTTACCGGTGCTTAGGCGAGCGGCAGAAATGAATCTACCGTAGCTGAATTCGCAAGAATTCGGTCCTCTTGCTCGAACAACTGAATTCTTGCGAATTCAGCAACAACTTTGGTAAGAAACTTCCTGCCGCTCGCCTTATCTGTGAAATCCGCGAAATCCGTGGTCAAAAATTCTTTCACGCTCTTCCGTGGATTATAGAAGATCACTGTCGGGTTAGTGTTCCATGCGTTTATCACTTTGGGTTGCTGGCGAATGCCGCGCCAGGTGAGCAATGTCTCACGCAGGATATCAACTACTTCTTGAGTCCGACAATCACATCGAAATCTGATTCGGCTGTCAGGGAATCGATATTGGCCGCCTTGAGCGGACTTTTGGGATGTGCGACCTGAACAGCACGGCGAAGTGTGGCAGAAGCATCGTTCAGCTGGCCGTCACGAAACTGTTTACGTGCGAGGCACGTCAGACAATATGCGATGGCTGGGTCTACCAGCTTGAGCTGAAATCCGGCATTGTCAAGCTGATAGTATTTTTCAGGATCGTCCGGCATGTAATTGAGCATGGAATGCACGATCGGCAGGCAGGCTTCCTGATCGATTCTGGAAAGTCGGCAGTAGAATTGTGCGATCTCTCGTGCATAACGCGGTCGCACACCAGCGTGAATGGATTCCGATGGCACGAGTTGCTGCTGCAGCCAATCCCAGTCCTGCGGTGCACGGCACTTGATCGGAAACGAGCGCCCGTTAGACGTCAGCACTCCCGGCTGCCACCGACAATTTCGGGCAATCCCCTGTTGCAGACTGCGAAACTCTGCCAGGGACTGAGAAAGATCAGACAGTTCCGGAGTCCAGGTGCCATCGGGCTGAACTTCAAAGTTTTCAAACGCAATCGTCGACACACAAAAGGGCTCAAATGGCGTCTGCACGTCAAGGTGGAATTTTCCTCCAGCATAACGGCGTGCAAATCGGAATTTTCCGTCAACGGAACCGACAGCGATCTGCCATGCCGCCGCCTGATCAGTTTCAACCGTCACGGCTGCCGTCCATTCTTCGCCGTTTTTCCTGGACGTCATCCTGACAGCCGGTTCCGACATGCTTCCATGCAATGCTCCATGAAAGAACCGCTGGATCTGACTTGCATATTCCAGCTCGTTCACCTCGAGTGTTTCAGGAGCGTGCCCGGCACCCTGCATGATCCAGATCCGAGTCGGCACTTTGGCAATCCCTGCAACTTCGACTGAACCGGACGTCGGCAGCAGCCAGTCATGTTCTCCGTGCAGCAAAAAGAGCGGACACTTCAGGCGTGGCGCGTTGGTCATTGGTTCGACCTTCGGCAGCACGACCGTTCGCAGACCTCCCAGCGCCATGCGCGTCGCAAAATCATCAGGAAGAAGATGCTTCATCCTTTCGATCTGCGCAGACGGCAACAGCACGTCTTCGACGGCCACAGCTCCGGCATTGCGTTCTGCGGCCACCGCGATGGCCAGGGGGGAACCCAGCGACACGCCGAATACGCCGATATCCTTCGCAGCAATTCCACGTGTGCTGGTCAGATAATCAAACGCGCTGAGTGTATCTCCCAGCAGTGATAACGCGGTGGCGATTCCCGTGCTGCCGCCAAAACCCTGATAGTCAAACAGCATCACATTGAAACCACCGTCGGTCAGCAATTTGGCATACAACAACATGCCGGAGATATTGCCGGTGTTCCCCATGCAGAACAGCACGGTCTTGTTTGCGCCGACAACCGGAATGAACCAGCCACGCAGACTTTCATTCGTTTCGTTGGGAAAGAAGACCTCTTCATACTTCAGGCCCGCTTCATCCGGACGAACGAAATCTTCCAGCATCGGAGCCATGAAATTGCGACTGATCGGATCGATCCGGACTTCGCGAACGGGCGGGTTTGATCCATCGTCTGCTGGCGACGTCGATGCCATGAATGCCGCAGGACACAAACACACGAAAATCGTCGTGACGGCATGGCGATTCAAAAAAAACACTCTTCACCTCGCAAGGCAGCGGCCACGGCAAAACCGAGAAACAGATCCATGGAAGGGGGCGTTTCACAGATCCTCAGCACGGCACAGAATTGCACGACATTCGACCAGGAGTCCTGGATTGTGCCAGAGCCAGGCCAACTTAGCCAGACGACTTCAGGTTGTGATCATGGTGGGCCAGACTTGTGAATCTATGGCAGGGTGTGTGAAGCGGAGCGAAACACACGATCGGCGATCGTGCAGGATTGGTGGTGCGATTTGAACAGTGTCATTCTGTTTCTACCTGGTGCTTTGTCAAGCCAACGAATTGGGGTTGAATCTGTAGGCCGGACCAAGCGGAGCGCCGTTCCGGCAGGTCGGGCAAT
>JANOUN010000845.1:0-11054 GCA_031416875.1 Planctomycetota bacterium
GACGTCGGCGTGGTGCGAATCCATTCCGGTGTGCGGTCTTCCAGAACGCTGGCATCCGGCAGTTGCGGACTGGATTCTGGTTCTGAAGCGTGGGGTGTTTCAGGCTGTGCAAGCACCGTTGACATACAAATCGTCCGAATCCGTGAGGCTTTGATGCCTGGAAAAATGGTCAGGAACCAATAGTGCGCAACACCCTGCGGGCCATTTGGCTATTGGTTCCTGACCCTTTTTCCAAGCCCGTGTTGCAAAAAGTCTACATCACCGGACAACCCGCTCTTTGATCGATTCCGGGTTCCGTGAACTGCGACTCGAACATGTCCGCAGAATGTGCTGGAATTTTCGAAAATCTGGAAAAATCTGACTAGATCGATCTGCCCGTTGGTGTCGCTTTTAATGGAAATATCGAAAATCGTGTAGCTTGGACATTCATGTCCGAGTTTGCCGTCGAGGATTTTTCAGAAGCCAGCCATCAATGTGCCGCCATGGCCGCTCGTAAAACGACGGACATGAATGTCCATCCTACATATGAACGGTCCTCAAAATCATCCTCCAATCAGTCACCTGAGTCACAATGACTTTTCTCCAACCCTTCATCCTCTTTGCACTCCCGCTCATCGCATTGCCGATTCTGATCCATCTGATCAATCAGAATCGCCATCGCACGATTCCGTGGGCGGCCACGATGTTTCTGCTGCAGGCCAGACGCATGGCGCGAGGCATGGCGCGGCTCAGGTACATTCTTATCATGATCGCTCGGATGCTGGCGGTCGCCGGACTGATCTTTGCCATCAGCCGACCGATGTCCGGAGGCTGGCTGGGGCTAACCACCAGCGGAGCACCGGAACTCACCGTGATCATTCTTGACCGTTCTGTCAGCATGGAAGAACAGGATCCGGGCACGGGCCGATCCAAACGCGAAACCGCAATCGAAAAGCTGTCGAGCGTTTTGAAAGATCTCGGCCGTAACACGCGCGTCGTGCTCTTCGACAGCGCGACGGGAACTCGGCACGATCTGCCTTCGTCGGATGCACTGACAGAACTGCCTGAAGCCAACGCGACTTCCACCAGCGGTGATATCCCCGCGTTGATGCAGGCAGCCACCGAGTACATTCTCACCAATGAAACCGGACGCACCGACGTCTGGATTTGTTCCGACCTGCGTCAATCGGACTGGAATCCGAGCGGCGGACGCTGGGAATCCGTCCGTGAACAACTTCGTAACCGCGATGGCGTGCGACTTTATCTGCTGGCCTATCAGGATCTGGCCCCGGACAATTTGTGCGTGTCCGTGAGCGGAGTTCATCGCCGTGAAAATATCGAGGGTGCGGAACTGGTCATGGATCTGAAGCTCACTCGATCATCACCAGCAAGCACTGCGATCCGAGTCCCTGTGACCTTTGTGATTAATGGTGCTCGTTCGACCGTGGATCTGGAACTGACGGGCAATCAACTGGTGCGCAACGGCCACACGATTCCCATCGATCGTGAATCCAAACGCGGCTGGGGACGAGTGGAATTGCAGCGCGATGCGAATCCATCGGACAATATCTTCGACTTCGTCTATGCTGAGCCTGCGGTTCAGAGAACTGTCATCGTTTCCGATGATTCGCAGGTCGCCGAGTTGCTTCGTCTGGCGGCCGCGACGCCTTCGGACAGAAGTCTGGTCTATGACGCTCAGGTCGTACCCTCGTCACAGGCGGCGGTCATTGAATGGGACAAGACTGCTCTGGTACTGTGGCAGGCTCCACTCCCGACCGACGTAGTTGCGCAGCAGCTGGAATCGTTTGTTGGGCAAGGCGGATGTGCGATGTTCTTCCCACCGGAATTGCCCGACGAGCAGCTGCTGTTTGGAACACGCTGGCGCCACTGGAAAGAACCCGAAGGCAGCGATCACTTCGCAGTGTCTCGCTGGCGAACCGATGCAGACCTGTTGAGCAACACGCTCAGCGGCACGCCGCTTCCTGTCGGACAGGTGATCACATATCGCGCATGCGACGTGGAAAACGAACAGGCTACCGTACTGGCGCAACTGGAAAAGGGCCCGCCTTTGATTCTGCGCGCGACCACAGATCAGGGGGCCGCCTGGTTCTGCAGCACACTGCCGACAACGGAGTGCTCGAATTTTGTCAGCAACGGCATCACGTTTTACGTCATGATCCAGCGCGCCGTCGCTCGAGGAGCCGCCGCATTGGGGGAAGCTCGACAGTATGACTGCGGGGCACTTAAAGCCAGCATCGCAGAAACATGGACGCCCCTGGATGAGATCTCCGACACGGTCCTGCTGTCTCAACGAACGCTGAATCATGGCTTGTATGAAACTCCGGATGCCTCATTCGCCCTCAATCGCCCGCTGAAAGAAGACGGTGTCGAAGTCCTCAGCGATGGGACTTTGGAGCAGGTGCTCAGCGGCCTGAATTACACTCGCATCGACGACAAAGCCGGCAGCACCATGGCGTTAGCAAGTGAAGTCTGGCGCACATTTCTGATTCTGATGGTCCTCGCGTTAATGGCCGAGGCGTTGCTGTGTGTCCCGGAGAAAGTGCAAATAACTGCAGTTAGCCCCAAAGGGGCTGTGGAAATCAGCCTGGGGCAAGCGAAGCCATGGCAATGGCGGAGCGCCGCCCCAGGTTCACACGAGAGAGAAAAAGCGAACGTGCCCTGAAAGGGCACCGGAAAACAACATGGCAATGATTCCTCTGCCCCGTTGGGGCAAATTTCCATCACCAACACAAACCCAGGGCGGCGCGAACCGCTGACGCGGATTCGCTTGCCCTGGGCGGGTATCCTCTGCCCCCGTTGGGGCACAAGACAAAACATGAACACCTTGAAAACGAAAACCACATGACCTTTGTCTGGACATTCGCCACGCTCATCATCTCCACGGTCGTACTGATCGCGGCGGCGACTTGTTGTTTTATCAGTTGGCGGCGCAGCGGATATTCGCGGCTGATGATGTGGCTGGAGATCTTTCGGTTTGCACTCATCACGCTGGTCCTGATCACGCTCAATCAACCGGAATTCACTCAGGAGATCAAGCCCCAGGAGCAACCCACCCTCGTTGTGCTGCACGATGTCTCGGGCAGCATGCAGACTCAGGACGTCATCAATCCACAGGCACCGGCCGAAAAGCCCAAATCGCGAGCCGACGCAGTTGCACCAGTCATCCTGCCGGAGCTTTGGAAGCCTCTCAATGGCCGCATGAAGATTGTGTTCGATCCATTTTCGTCGCAGCCGCCAACCGGTGACAAAGGAACCGACTTGAATACCGCACTGCAATCCACCGCCGACAAGTACCCGAATCTGCGAGGTGTGGTGTTGTTATCCGACGGCGACTGGAACATGGGACAATCTCCCGGAACAGCTGCGTCCGCATTGCGCGTCAGGAATGTACCCGTATTTGCCGTCCGGGCAGGCAGTGAAGAACGACTGCCTGACATGCAACTCGCGGCCTCGGATGCTCCGACGTTTGGCGTCGTCAACAAATCGCTGCGGATACCTTTCCGAGTCATCAGCTGGCTGCCGGCAGATCGTGACGTCAAGGTGACACTGAGTGGGACTCGCGGAGAATCAATCGAAAAGACCGTGCGCGTCTCCGGCATGGGGCAGCAGCAGGATACGCTCGACTGGAAACCAGAGAAGACCGGTGAGTATTCTCTGACGCTTGAAATCCCCGTCGATGAAAGCGAAACACTGCCAAACAACAATAAACTCACAATTCCGATCACGATTCGCGACGAAGAACTGAAGGTGCTGTTGGTGGAATCGTATCCTCGCTGGGAATACCGCTACCTGCGAAATGCGCTGGAGCGTGACCCGGGGGTAGAAGTAAGCTGCCTGTTGTTTCATCCGGATCTGGAAGGTGTCGGCGGCGGTCGTGGATACCTCGATCAATTTCCGACGGAAAAAGAACTGTTCGAATACGACGTGGTGTTTTTGGGAGACGTGGGGATTGGCTCAAAACAGCTCACTCCGCAGGATTGCGTCAACCTGAGACAGCTCGTTCGGAGCCAGGCGGGCGGACTCGTATTTCTGCCGGGCTTCCGCGGCTTTCAGAATTCTCTGCAAACCAGTGAACTGGATGAGCTGCTTCCGGTAGTGCTCGATCAAGCTCATCCGAAAGGCCACGGTTCATCGCGGCCCGCCCGGTTCTCGCTGACCGAAGCCGGACGCCGCAGCCTGCTGACGCGTCTGGAACCCGACGACAACGAAAACGAACGCGTCTGGAATGCGCTGCCTGGATTCCAGTGGCACGCGGCGGCTCAGCGGGCCAAAATCGGCTCGCAGGTATTGGCGACACATGATTCCGATTCCACTTCGTTTGGCCGCGTCCCTCTGATTGTGACGCGTACAGTCGGCACCGGCAAAGTGCTGTTCATGGGCACGGACGGTGCATGGCGCTGGCGAAAAGGCGTGGAGGACTTGTATCACTATCGCTTCTGGGGCCAGGTCGTGCGCTGGATGGCCTATCAGCGAAACATGTCGCAGGGCGAATCCATGCGGCTGTTCTATTCGCCAGACCGCCCGGAAGCCGGCAACGTGCTGACCCTCAACGCCAACGTGATGAGTACCTCAGGGGATCCGCTGCGAACCGGCACCGTCGTCGTGCAGATCGTCTCTCCGTCCGGTCAGTCAGATTCGGTGCGCCTTTCCCCCGCTGGCGAGGATTCGTGGGGTCTGTTCACGGGAACTTTCGTCCCAACCGAAGGAGGCCAGTACAAACTCGTCACGAGTTGTGCGGAAACGGGCGGACGACTGGAGACTATTATCGCCGTTCTAGGCCAGGAAAAAGAACTCATCGGCCAACCCGCCCGAACCGATGTGCTCGAGGAAATTGCCCAGGTCACGCGCGGCGAACTCACAACGGTGGCGGAAATCCAGACTCTCGTCACCCGCATTGCCGCGCTGCCGGAACCGGACGCCATCATCCGCCGCTTCCGCCTCTGGAGCCACCCCGCCTGGGGCGGCTTAATCGTGGTGCTGCTCGGGGCATTCTGGACCGGACGGAAACTGGCAGGACTGGCGTGAATTTCCGCCTCGACATCGCGTCCCGTTGGCTATAACGTGATCTCGCCGAGGCGATGAATTGCGACCGCATTGTCGTGAACGAGCGAAACGAAACCTCACCGGTCGGCGGCGTCGCGGCTGTTGGCGGAAGATTGCTGAGTTGGCTCCCGTGCGAGTTGTCGAGCGTCAACATCTTCGCTCATCAGCAGATTCTGGAGTGCGTCTCCGTACCGGTCCCAGAGTTCTGTTTTCTTTGCCGTGGCGGGGATGGCAAACGTCATTACCTCACATCCCCCTGAACTCGCGAGATGCCGTTCAAGTGATCCGGAGACCGCCTTTCCAGGCAGGTTGATGACGCGAAATTCCAGCCATTCTGCCGAGTCCCTGGCCAGTTTCAGACAATCAGAACTGGCGGCAACAAGTCCCTGGCCGCCCTCAATTGTACGGATGTGAATCACGCGTTGCGGTTTCATCGCCTCGATTTGGCCAAGCAGAAACGTGACTTCGACAGGTTGGTTCCCATCAGCGATCTCGTTGTCTTTCGGAAAGCTGTGATTGATGTACTGCCCCTTTCCATTCAGCACGTTGTGTTGCGCCTCTCCATCGGGGTTGAGCGTGCGAATGATGGTGGTATGAAACCCTCCCAAAATCGTCTTGTCGTTATGCAGACGACGTGCAAGCTGTTCAACAAGTTCCAGCGCAATTGGATCGTTGCCGGCAACGCTCCCGATCACCAGTGAACGGTAACCATCGTCTCCGATGGTCACGCTCTGGAATGACCGGTCGCCGGTTGTTTTTCCAGTGGGCGTCCATGCAAACGGCTTCGGCGCGTCGATACGCAGCATCGGCAACTGGACGGAGGAAGGCGTGTCAGGTGTCGTGAGGCCGTTTTGTCCGGCTCCGACAATTGGTGGGCCTGCGACGACAGGCTTTGTTTCGACAGCTTTCGGCCTGACAGCGTCAGGCTCAATGGCGGTCAAGGCAGCCGGCTCTTTAGCCGGCGCTTTGGCAGCGGGTGCAACGGCGGCGACTTTGGCGGGCTCCTTGGCAGGCTCTTTAACGACTACTGACTTCGGTGCGTCGCTGGTTGCTGACGGGTTTACAGATTCGACAGCCTTCTCAGCAGTGATTCCGTTCGGCAAAGCCGCAGCCACAGTGGGGGCATCGAAATCCGGGATTGTCGGCAACTGAGACAGCCGTTGCTTTTCGGCATCGCTGTATTTGTCGGCGGCTGACGCGCCATCCATCATCGCCACCTGAACCGGAGCGGACGGCATCACGGGCAATGCGGAGCAACCTGCGGTCATCGGCAGGAGGACAGTCACGAGCAATAAGGCCGCAGACAAAGGCGTCGCACAGTGTGCCACCGGACGACTCAGTTCAACAAGTGGAAGGGACCACTTCACAGGAACCTCCCGTTCAAAAGCGGCATCAGTAATCGATTGATGCAGAGAGAATTCAGAAAACTCGCGACCCAAAATTCAGATCAGTTCTCTATTCCCAGGCGGTAACAGAGTTGTTCAAATCGCTGCTGCAATTCATCACTTGACGAATGCACATGTTCGGCTTCGGTGATGAACTTCAGATTCTCCATGCGAGAGACCTGATTATCGCGCAGAGCCAGTTCATAGTCGGCGTTGTCGTGACCGTACACGAACATCAGTTTGTGTTCGTCCAATTGTACTTCCATTGGCTTGCGAGGATTCAAAACGGCGATACCACAACAACCGTCGTCCAGCAGCAAGTCTTCGAAGTCGTACAGGATACTCTGCAGGACCGGCATGTCGATTTGTTCGCGATACAGGTCTGTATGTGAGCCGTTGGATTTATCGTGGCTGGTTTCCAGTACGACATCGACGGTTTCTCCCAGTGGATCGAGCAGTGACAGGAACGTGTCAAACAGACTTTCCCGCGTGACCGATGTCATCAGTACGGGAATCCTCGCCCCGGAATCCTGATCGACGTACCATTCGTTGCGGTAGCCGGTTCGTGGTACGATGTCCACATTGTATGACGGTCGCACGGCATCGGTCAGCGTAAAATCGCCATAGCGAGCGATGCTCATGTGCGCGTCCAATTCTGTTTCCGACAGATTTCGAAAGCTGCTGACGCCGCGTGGGGCTTCGCCATCGCGATAGTTTGTTTTCAGGAAATTTTTGAGGAAGCTCATGAGTATATTCCCGTGCATGGACGATATCGGCAGACTCTGCCAGTCAGCGGAAAGCTAGCACGAGGCGAGAGATACGCCTTGCGGATTCAGTGCATTCGCAAATTTTTGGCGGAAGCGAGTGTTTTTCAGCACGAACAAACAGTCCGCGAAAACTCTTCCGACAGGGGAAACTGTGCTTTTGAGCCGCAATATCGCTACAGAGATTGCTGGTGATTTGATCGACAGAATCTGTGATACTTCTCCTCATGCAATGCAACCCTTGGATCCTGACGATGTTGACTGCAGCCGGACTACTGGTTTATCCGTATTCCGTTGTCGGTGCACAGCCTCCCTTGATTTCTCCACAACCCCGACTCAAGTCATTGCAAGCTCCGGCAATTCAACCGCAACGGCAGGACGACTCAACAGAGCAGGATGAACTCAGTGACTTGCAGGACGTCTGGTTTCTGATTGATTACGAGGGTGTGACGATCGGTTACGAATCGTTGCGCACAGCTGAGGTCGATGTTTCTGCCAACGAAATCAGCAACTTTGATCCCCGCGAAACCATACCCATGGTTCGCCGCAGCCGCGAGACGCGGCTGAAACTCAAACGCTTCGAAATCGATGTGTCTGTTTCAGCACATCTGGAAACGATTGAGACCATTGACGGCGTACTGCAAAGCTGGTCCCTGCGGCGAACGGCGGCTGATGGTTCGACGCTGCAACGGTCCGCAACGTGGAATGCGGCACGCCAGGCGTTTTTGATTCATGCTGATCCGACGGATCCGAAAAAAACAGAATTACTGCAATCTGTCGTGCAGCCTCGTTCACCAATTCTGTTCGCGTGGCTTGCCGCGCCGGAGCTGGAACGACCCCGGCAGTGGTCCAGTGCCGTCCTGTTTCCGGAGACAGCCGCCATCGTCGATGTGGAAATTCGTCAGTTGCCGCCTCAAAGTCTGCGACTGAAAGACGGGGCAACCATTGCCGTGACACGACATGATTACTGGCCGACCAATCAACCAGAACTCCGTTCGTCCGTTTATTATGACCACGAACTGGCCGTCGTCCTGGCAGAACAGCCGCTGCTTGGAAGAACCCTGCGTTTCTATCGCACCGATGCGGCAACCGCGTTTGGCGAAGAAAACCTGCAGTCTCTGGATCTGCAGTTCCTGACGGCGCTGCCCCTGCGACGGCCTTTGCTGAACCCAGAAAGAAGCAACGTCGTGCGGATGATGATTTCCGTCGGAGCCTCAGAACAGATCTCTCTGCCATCAAGCGATTTTCAGGCGGTCGAACAACAGACTGCAAATTCGCTGCTCGTCAGGCTCACGCGTCCCATGACCTCCACAGACGGTGCACAGCCCGCGATACCCTTGCAAAACACAATTCGACCCGATCGAAGATTCACGAACAGTTCCCGCTGGATCAATTCTAAGGACGACAGCGTTCGGCGAATGGCCGTGATTGCAGGCGGAGCGGTCACCGATCCACATGAGAAATGTAAAAGACTGACCAGTTACATCAACTCGCATTTGCGACCCTCGTCGTTTTCGACCTCACTTCGCTCGGCAAGCGATGTTGTTAAGTCCAGAGAGGGAGACTGCACGGAATATGCCGTGCTGCTCGCGGCACTGATGCGGAGTGAAGGCGTTCCTGCTCGCGTCGCCGTGGGATTCGCGTACGTACCGAATCCCGCCTCGTTCGTGCCGCACATGTGGACGGAGGCGTGGATTAACGGACAATGGATTCCATTTGATGCCACTCTGGGAGGAGAAGTCAATCCTGTGACACGATTGAAGGTCATTGATTCGGCACTTTCGGACAATGTGACGAGCGGCACGTTGCTGTTCACCCCGCTGCTCAACTTCCTCGGCCGTGCGACCGTGGAAATTCTGCCGGACGAATGATGTGAGTCGCTGCCAAAGTTTAACCCGTGGTCCAGAACCAGGATGCTCCGCACTGTGAGTACGGGCGGCAAGGTCTTCGACCACGGGTTAAACAAATGGCAGCGAGTTGCTCTTCAAACCAGCCCTGTGCGATCAGTCGCCGAAGGCTGCGTCGAAGGCTCGAGTGGACGGCTGGAAATCGACATTCCTGCAGAACTGAGCAGCCTCAGAGGCCCCCTGTTCGCGATCCATGCCACTGTCTTCCCATTCGACTGACAGCGGCCCGGTGTATTTGGCTGCGTTGAGTGCTCGAATGATTTCCTCGAACCGCACACCGCCGCGTCCAACGCTGCGGAAGTCCCAGCCGCGGCGAGGATCGCCGAACGACAGATGACTGCTCAGAATGCCCGTACGGCCATTGAGTGTGACGGACGCATCTTTCATGTGAACATGATAAATTCGGTCCGGGAAGTAACGTATAAATTCGACCGGATCAACACCTTGCCAGATCAAATGGCTGGGGTCAAAATTGAACCCAAACTCTTCGCGGTGATTCAAAGCCTGCAATGCACGTTCTGCAGAATAGATGTCAAATGCGATTTCCGTCGGATGGACTTCCAGTGCAAACTTTACACCGCAGTCCTGAAATACATCCAGAATCGGATTCCAGCGTTCCGCGAGAAGTTCATAGCCTTTTTCGTACATGGATTTTGGTGTCGGCGGGAAGTCGTACAGCAGATGCCAGATACTGGAGCCCGTGAAACCATTAACAATGCTGACACCCAGTTTCTGAGCGGCGCGCGCGGTGTTCTTCATTTCTTCAATTGCACGAGAATTCACGCCAGCCGGATCGCCATCGCCCCACACATAATCGGGAAGAATCGATTTATGACGCACATCAATGTTGTCCAGCACAGCCTGGCCAACCAGATGGTTCGAAATCGCGAATAATTTCAGGTCGTGCTTTTCGAGCAATTCCTTTTTTCGCGTACAGTATGCATCGTCGGAAAGGGCCTTATCGACTTCGAAGTGGTCGCCCCAGCAGGCAAGTTCAAGGCCGTCGTAGCCAAATTCACGAGCCTTCTTGCACAGTGTTTCCAGCGGCAGGTCAGCCCATTGACCTGTGAACAGAGTGACGGGGCGCCCCATAGTTTTTGACTCCAAACGGTGACAATCATTACGAACATAAGAGTTACGAATGCATCAAAGACGCATTCGCAACTGCGGGAATTCAGATCGGGAACCACACGCTACGCAAGCAAATAGTAGATGTCAATCGGACTGCCCCACGTTGTTAAGAGTCCCTTAAAATCTCGACGGCCAACCGGTATACCTCGCAAAAATGGGAGTCAAGCTGCGGTTCCCTGGACTTCGTTACGGCAGATTCGCATTCTCGCGGCGAATCCTGGCTGGTATCCTTCAGAAAATGTCCAACAATTGCCGCCCCGGGCTTTGAAACGGAAAGGATCACTGTGAGTTGGTTTACGATCATTCCATGTCTGCGATTTCTCCTGTTCGCGGTGGCACTGCTACCCGTCTTCTTTCCAGGTCAGGCCGCAGCCGATGACGAATCAACACGGGACCGCCGACATCGGCAGTTGCTGGAGAAACGGCAGTCGATTCTTGACTCTCTGCAACGCGATCTGGATTCAGTTCGCAGCTGGTGTGCTGAACATGAGTTGCCGGACGCAGACGCAGAGGTCGCAGCCCTGATCGAGCAGATTCTGTCACCTAAGGTCGATTCTTCGCCTTCCAAATTCGTTTCGCCGCCGGTTTCAAAGTCTCTGCCCATCGACGAGCAACAGTGGCAGTTTCAGTTGCGCCATCATCGTGAGGAACGCGCGAAGGAGATGTACACACTGGCCCGTTCAACGCTCCGCGCTGGTTTTCCTTCGCTGGCCTTCATGATGATTGGTGACGTCATTCGCATTGACCCCGATCATCCGTATGCCCGGTCCATTCTGGGCACAGAACTGTTTACTGACCCCGCGCGAAAGGACGATGTGGCGTAC
>JANOUN010000846.1:0-6830 GCA_031416875.1 Planctomycetota bacterium
TCGCACCCGGACCACCTGGTCAACGTGCTCGAATACTGGGAAATCCATCCCACCAGGATCGTGAAGAAAGTCGAGCGTGCCGGCAAGGTGCAGTATTTCAGTTGGATCACCGACTTCGTGCCGACGCCCGACAACGTCGATCCCCTCATGCGCGGCGGACGGGCCCGCTGGAAGATCAGGAACTGTACGAGGCGATTATCAACGGCTTTGCCCGTCAGCAGCTGGTCCTGCTGGATTCGTCGTAGGCCGCCGCCCGCTAAACTGTACGCCGTTGCCCGCAACACCGTCGCTCGTTCCAGTGCTGGCTCCGCGTTGCGTAGACGGTCCGCGCACAAAGGGCCAACCATCGCCGATTCGCCCCGTTTCCGCACGGACGACTGGCACGGTCCACCGCCCTGCCACGAACTACATCACAAACCTGAAGGACTTCCAGCAGCTCACCGTTAAACTGGGCCGAATAGGATGCGTCCCATGTCAGTGACCGGGAATTGCTGCATAATGCAGAAGGTGCAGCCGCCGAAGGCAATATCTTGATTCGACGTAAGTCCTGAATTCCAAGCCATTTACAAATGTTTCCCGTGTGTTTTCAGGTTGAGACAGTGAGACCCGGCAGAAAGGACCTACTTTAACAATCATCCGCGACTGTACCCTGTGCAGTCCGCAACATTCACAACTCATGTTGCCAGCCCGTCACGTTCAAGATCTGGCTAGTGCCCAGGGAATCAATCAGCCGCACGCCTGAACCGGTTGTCACGCGACCGATCTGGAACAGCGACACAGCCGCTGCGTCAGCAGCGGCCTGCAATCGCGAGGCTGCGGATGCACGTACCGTGAACAGCAATTCAAAATCTTCGCCGTCGCCTAATGCGGCTGCCAGTCGTTTGTCAGTCGACCATTCTGCAGGCACGTCGGAATGAATGGGAATCGCTGAGGCAGAAATCTCGGCCGCCATGCCGCTCGCTTCCATCATGCGATGCAGATCAAGTGACAGGCCATCTGAGAGATCCAGCATCGCACGCACTTCCACCGTACGCGCCAGCCATGCGGAAATTTGCAGTCGCGGCATAAAAGTCAGATGGCGACCACCCTGCAGACTTCCACCGAGCGGGCCTGTCACAAAAACTGCATCTCCGGCCCTGGCGTCTGAACGAAGAAATGGTCGGCTCGAAATTGGGACGCCCGTCAGGCAGACGTTGATCGCGAACGGGCCTTGCCAGGAATTTGTATCACCGCCGGCCAGAGAGAACTGAAACTCGTCCGTCATCTGCTGAATGCCCCGATACAACTCACGCAGAAAATCCGGCGATGCCTGCAGTCGATCTCGGGGGACAGCCAGGGACACGAATGCCGCCGTTGGTCTGCAGCCCATCGCCGCGAGATCACTCAGATTGACCGCCACTGCCTTGCGGCCGGCAAGGAACGGACTCGTCACATTGAGGTCAAAATGGACACCGTCCAGCAAGAGATCAGTCACGATCACCTGTTGCAAATCTGCTGAGACGTCCAGTACGGCACCATCGTCACCAATGCCGATCTGCACCGGAGGAAGTGTCGGGAACTGCGCCTGCAAGTCGCGGATAAATTGTCGCTCGGTCGTCACTTGAGGAAGTCCGAATTACGGCTGCATCGGCAGTTGCAGCATCAGGCGTTTTCCGCTGCGAACCACTTCGACCGCGACTCTATCTCCGGGCACGTGCTGCGTGACACCATATCGCAGCACGTCCGAATCTGCCAGCAGATCACTGTGACCGTCGTACATCACGACGACGTCGTCTTTTTGAAATCCAGCGTTCTTCGCTGCCGCGTGAGCTCCATACTGGCCCACGTGTTTCACACGCAACGCCATACCTTCAACCGGAATCCCGTCTTTGCCACGTTCGTCATCTGCCACAGGTTCAAGGACCAGACCACCAGTCACCATGCGCCGCAAACCCCATGCACTCACACGCCAGGAAATGTCGTCGAGTTCCCGCCATCCGGCGGGCAGATTGACCGTAAGTTCGGTCTGAGTTCCATCGCGATCGACAACGGCTTTCAATTCACCTGCTTCTGCCGGCGTGGAATGCAGGACCCACTGCAGGTCGGCCATTGACAGCAGCGGCTGGCCCTGAAGTTTGAGAATCGCATCACCTGGCTGAAATCCCGCCTTCGCTGCAATCGTATCCGGTTGCACGACCTTGACTGTTGCGCTGTGATTTGGATCCAGCAGAAGTCCCAATGATTTTGGATGCGGATACGGATTCAGCACGGCCGCCGGAATCGCTTCGCCGTTCGTCGATACGATCCGCGCGCAGACGAACTTTTCCAGCAATGGACGCAGCACGGGATCACGATCCACAAGTTCGTCGTCGAGCTTCACGCATTCTTCGCACGGAATGCATCGCAGCACGACCAGTAACGGCTTGCTGCTCTCTTTGGCAACATTGAAGGCGTGCGCCAGATCGTTGTAGATCCAGAAGCCCTTAGTGGTGACTTTTTCACGATCTTCGCGGACCATCTGGTCGCGAGTTTTGTTTTCCTGAGCAATCGCGGGAATGCAGGCGATGCTCGGAATCAGGACATATAGGAGAGCAGACCGCAGCATCGGAGGTACTTTCTAATTCGACTGTCCCATTTTGTTCGTAGTCCCGCCTTTAGGCGGAAATTTAGCCTGCCAAACCATGAACATTCAGCCCATTTTCCGGCTAAAGCCGGGACTACAAGCGAATCTCGGACAGTCGAACTAATGTGAATGAAGTGACCACACCCCGCCGGACTTAATTCTTTTCTGCCGTATCCTTTGGTTCGGTTGCCGCAGCACCAGAATCTTCAGGTGCTGCCTTTGGTCGAATCAGTGTCACACTGTTGCGAACCCAGGAATTCGTTTCCGGGCCGGGCTGTGTCACGGTCATCGTCGCGTCATAGAAATCAAGTTTGCCAATGATGCGACCCACGGACGGCAGCAATCCGGATAATTCCTGAACGACCTGAATTGCCTCTTCACCTTCTCCCTGCGCCTGTCCCTGGATCATTCCCAATATCATCGGAGCCATCACGCCAAGCTGCTGCATGGCCTGGGACATGGCGCGAATGTTTTCGCCGGTGTTCGTGTAACTGATCGAACTCACAGGGCCTTCGATCGACAAGCCAAATTCCCGGAAGCGGTCGCCGTCGGCCCATAACGGAGCTTCACCACTCTTCGCAGCCAGCACGGCTTCCACAGCAGAAACTTTCGATCCCAGGATCATCCATCCATCTTTGAAACCCATTACGGGATCCATCTGTGCCATCGCAAGCGCGTTGGCCTTCAGCTGCAGAAAACCGTCGAGTCCTGTCACTTCCTTAAAAGACACACCCTGCTGTTTGATCTGTGGAATCTCTTGCAGTGCATTGATGCCTCGATGGATCAGCTCCTCGATATGCTCAGGTTCTGTGCACCGCAACATCAGGACTGAGTCTGCGCGCTTGCCAAACGGTGTTGCAGGCCCCGGTAATGAGACCTGGGCAAATTCACCTGTGAACGATTGCAGGATGTCTTCACGCAAATGGATGTCATGTTGATTCTGCAGAGCGGCGAATTTATCAAGGCCACTTTTTGTCTCCGGAAACCGTGCCGGAATTTCCTTCATCGCCCAGTCGTAAAGCGGCAGCAGCGTGCAGCCGCTGTTGAGCGAAAATCCCACTGTGTCTGCCGGCACAAGATTCTTCCAGTTCTCGTAGGACTGCTGGTTCATCAGCATTCTGCCCAGCACGGTTTCGCCTGCATTTTCGCTGAGCTTGCCATAAGCGGCCGTCCGTTGCTGAAAACCATCGGTGTACTGCACGTTGACCTCGTAGTCGAATGCACTGCACTGATTGATCAACTCTGTCATCAGTCCCGTGACTCGCGCTGCGTTTGGTTCTCCGTTGCTGACGCGTGTAATGAATTGAGGAATCCCGTGCAACTGCGACATGAGCTGCCTGCCGTCGAAAAAGACGAGTGCATCTTCCGCTGCCGGGAGTCGTGTCAGCGCATCCACCAGACGCGGATCATCAAACTTGGAATTTGCAGAAGGGTTGCCGAGGAGTTCCAGGCCAGCCTGAGCAAAATTCAACGATGTCGTGAAGACAAAAACATCGCCCTTGACTCCTACCGCAGGCTGAAACGTGACCGGCACTTCTGCAGGCAGCTGCAAGTATGTCAAATCCACTCCTGCCACGTTTTCTGTGGCCACCGGCAACTTGCCTTGCGACGCATCTGAAGCCAGCTTGAACAGATTCTCGATTCCTTTGCGGAGAGATTCTGCACCATCGTCCGGAATTCGAACCATTACCAGATGCAGTGACGTCGGGCCCTCCATCTTCTGAGCGTACATCACTTCGCTGAAATTCGCGACCTGATCCCATTGGACGGGGGCCAGTGCATTCTGCAGAGTCGCCTTAATTGCCAGAAACTGTTCGGCATCGCCATCCGACAGATGGCTTTGAACGATCTGCAATGATTTCTCGATGATCTTTGACTTGGCGATTTCATCCCACACGGCCTGTTCGTGAACCTTCAAATAATCTCGTTCGGGATTCTCACCTGTCGCCCAGATCGCCATGTAGGCCTCAGGCGGTGCAGCGTCACGCAGGTCCGCAGCATCCACAGCCAAACCATACAGACAAAAACCTCCCAGCCCCAAAGCAAGGACTGTGATTCGACGTCTCAAGCAGCATTGATTCATTTGAATTTCTCCATTCAGGCAGCAGGCTGCAAGTAATTTACCTGGATTCTGGTTGTTCGTACGTGCGACAGAATTCCTGGTCATCGCACGTCAAAATGCTTCCACGTCACACGACTCAGCGCTGCTTCGTGGTCATAACTTCCGAAGTTTTTATGCAAAATACTTGAGCAGACTTGCGGTTACGACAGCCTGACCAATCATCAATCATCTGAGAAGAGCTTTAAGAGTGCTCAAAAATCGACATTTGCCCATAAATCGCTGCTTTCTTTGCGAAAAATGCTCCGGTCGTTTTCCAGCAACCGCCTCCCCGCTTGATGACACGGCCGCAAATGCTGAAAACCGTGCTGTCGACGATTACGCGGGGATAATGGAACTGAACAGGCAGAATAAGCTTGCCAACCCGATGGAGACAATCCCACATTGTTGTGGATGTTTCCAAAAATTGCCAGTTCTCAGCGATCGAACAATCGGCCCGCTTGTAAAGTCGTATGGTCCTGGGTACACGTAGATGGCCGTAGAATTCGTCATCTTTTTTCAGAGGCACGGACGATGAAAAGGTACTCATTCGAGGCTCGTGGTGCACCCGATCGACGCGGGTTTACGTTGATTGAATTGTTGGTTGTCATTGCGATTATTGCCATCCTGATTGCCCTGCTGCTGCCCGCTGTCCAGCAAGCCCGCGAAGCCGCTCGTCGCACACAGTGCAAAAACAACCTGAAGCAACTCGGTCTGGCGTGTCATAATTTTCACGATACCTACAGCAGATTTCCCGCGGGATACTTCGGTGCTCCACATACGGTGCAACCTGAACCAAGCGGGTTTTTCGATCATCAGTGGACCGGCGTACTTCCGCAACTGTTGCCGCAACTTGAACAAAGCAATATTTACGAAAGAATCAATATCTGGAAAGGCGTCGATCGTCGGCCCGATCCGATAAACCCCGGCGGCGTGCTTCCCGAGACCGGATACTTTAATGACAACCAGACGTTTGCAGTTGGCCAGGCGAAACTGTCGGCGTTTCGTTGCCCCTCCGATCCGGAAATTGCAACAGCAGGTATGGCGGCATTCATGCACACGTACGAAATCGGTGCCAGTCTCGGAAGTGTCACGCTGTACTATTTTGACCCACCGAATGTGTTGGGACCGACGAATTATCTCGGCGTCGCCGGAGCACTTGGCAATCTGTCCAACGCGTGGGCTCCCAGAAAAGGGATCTTTGGGTCGCGCACAAAATTCAACATGCGCGATGTGACCGACGGGACAAGTAACACCCTGATGTTCGGAGAAGCCACCGGCGGTCCGGAATTTAACTTTGCATGGATCGGTTGTGGCCTGATGCCGCAAGCCTATGGACTTTCCGACACAGCCGTTCAGAATTGGTATCAGTTCGAGAGTTTTCACACCGGCATCATTCAGTTTACGCTGGCAGACGGCTCCGTCCGCGCAATATCAAAGAATATCGACGCAAAGACGTTTCAATGGTTGGCATCTATGCAGGATGGCGAGGTCATGGGTGAATTCTGATGGAGATACATGAGATGACTCGAATCTTCTGTGCGATGCTGTGCAGCGTTTGCCTTGCAGGTGCATGCATGGTTTGCGGCTGTTCCGACGCGACAAATTCAGTGGAGATACCCGCCAATCCGAAACCAGCTCCCGGTCCTCCCTCCGCAGTCGGCTCCGATCCTGCGGGAAACAACAAGAGATCGACGGCACCGCAGATTGCGCCATAAATAACTCATGGTGACCGCCACGCTGCGTACGTGCTGCACCGGCGGGGACGAACGCGTGGGCTGGTCCTGGGCTGCGCAAAAGCAGGGAATCCGGGTGATCCCAAAAGATCCATTCTCTTCCCGTCCATCGGGCGAGAAGGTTGTTCACCGGGCGCCCCGCAATTGAAGCTGGCGTTGCTCCTGAATTCACTCTGCGCCAATTGCGCGCAAAGCGTTCCGTGCCAAAGGCACACAATGTGAAAGCCCAGGGCAACGCCCTGGGAACCTGCGAAACGAAAGACCAGAGCCCCAAAGGGGCGAAATGATCGTGCATCCCCATTACGCCCTTTCAGGGCTTCCACGTTCGATATTGCCGTTTCCTGGGGCGATGCCCCAGGCTTTCACATTGTGCCGCGTTGCGGCAAACCGCTCC
>JANOUN010000847.1:0-2391 GCA_031416875.1 Planctomycetota bacterium
TAAGTCAGTTCACTCACGGGCTTTGGCGAGCACCGGATCGTAACCCGAAGCGTCAGCGAGGGATTGGGATTTGAAGCCCTCGCTGACGCTTCGGGTTAATGTCATTTTCGACCGCTGGAATCATAACCATCCTCAAAGCAATCCTGCAGAATTTCGGCAATCTGCTTCACAGTTTCTGGAGAACTCAGCAAAGCCGTGTGATGCATCGAAATCAGTCGATTGTGGAGTTGCGTCGCATGTGGCAGGTCGCCAATGGCTCGAAAACGCTGCTTGCTGTGAATCCTGTGCAGTCCACTGAAACCCGGATCGACAGGGACTCCGGCGCGGCGCGCGGATTCACAAAACTGACTGCGCTGGCTGTCGTTCACACTCTTTGGGAGCAGAAACGCGGACTTGTAGAACGCCGGTTGATTGCTCATCTCTCTCGGTGCATCGTCCAGATTCATTGCCGGGCAAATGCCGCGGTTTCCCAGGGCTTTCACGAGTTCCAGTAACCGCTGATGCCGAAATGCATTGCGGGCGTCCAGCTGCAGCAACTGCGGCCGCAATACGGCGGCCTGCATTTCTGACAGCGGATACGCTTCGTTGCCACGCTGAGTGTACAATCGAATTCTCTGGGCCATCTGAGCATCTGACGTGAGTACCGCACCGCCGCGTCCGGATGTGAGCAGCTTGCTTCCGCCAAAACTCAACACTCCGACATTGCCAAATATCCCCGCGCGGCGGCCTTCGAGCAGCGCTCCCGGAGCCTGACAGGCATCCTCAATGACGGCAACGCCGCGCTCCCCGGCGATGCGGCAAACTTCCCGCATCGGAACCAGATTTCCGTGAAGATGCGAGACGATGATGGCGCGCGTGCGATCGGTGACGGCGTCTGCCAGCTGGTTCAAATCCGGAATGGGATAGTCGGCCACCGTATCGATCAGCACAGGCGTACAACCGGTCGTCAGCACGTTGACAAAGTTTGCTTTGAAATCATACGCTGCCAGAATGACTTCATCCCCGGCCGCGACAGGAATCGCTCGCAGAGCCAGTTCAATCGCGCAGGTGCCGCTGCTGCAGAGAATCGAGTGACGCACCCCGTGATATTCACACAACGCGGCCACCAGCGTCTCACAGTGCGGCCCGTGATAACGCCCCCACGAACCATCCTCCAGCATCCTCGCAAAAACGTCGCGCGTGGCATCGTCAATGATCGGCCATGAGGGAATATCCAGAATGAGTGATGGTTCAGTAATGTGGTTCTCACAGGAACGCAACAGGAAAGGACGCCTCCGATGAGTGGTCAGGTTACAGCAGGGACGCCGGTTTCGAAACTGCGGCAGCAACATTAATTTGTGTTTATGTTGCTGAGTTGCGATTCTCGCTGGAGACCATGTTGTGATAGACTCGGGCATTCAGAAGCATCTGCGGTTCTTGTTGTCCAATATTCCGACGATCAGTGACTGTGATCCCGAAAGCCGTCTCCATGCCGCGAATCCTCATTGTTGAAGATCACCCGAATCTTCTTCGCAGCATCACACAGGCGCTTCGTGAATCAGGTGTCTGCGAAGTTATCGACACAGGAGTGGGGATATCTGACGCACACCTGCCTCACATCTTCAACCGGTTTTACCGCATTGATTCATCGCGGCACAGTGAAAACGGAGGTGCCGGGCTTGGGCTGTCGATCGCCAGAACGAGTGTGCTGGCTCATGGAGGAACGATTGAGATTTGCAGTCGTCCGAATGATGGAACAACAGTGAGCATTTGCCTGCCCAGGGTGGATGCTCTGGATTGCTGTCTCAATGGTTCTGACGAGCAGGATTTGGGCGAACAAGGTTGTGCCACCATAAAAACAGAATCGAATGCCACCAGAATGGCTTCCGGGAGAACCTGCTGAATGGACCATTTCTATCAATCCTTCTTTCGAATCACCAGGAGAACTCTTGCGGCAGGTCTGCTCATTCTTGCCGACGGGTGTCAAAAGTCGGCGTCAGAGGCCTCAAAAACAGCGCCTGTTGCACCGGCGAAAACAACGCGTCCGGTTTCTGAAGCCGATCTCAACATGATCGAATTGACGGAGGATGCTGTCCGGCGACTCGGGCTGCAGACCGAAGTTGTGAGCATGCGAGCGATGCCACGTGTGCGAGCTTATGGCGCGGATCTGATGCTTCCGGTGGGAGCGTCGATTATTGTGTCGGCGCCGCTGGCTGGCACGCTGCAGCTTCTGGCTGAAGAAGCCTTTCCGCAAATTGGTCAGCGAGTCACCGCAGGCGAACCACTGCTGCACCTGCTGCCGATGCTGTCCCCGGAACGCGAAGTGCTGACACCGGCGGAGAGGATTCGGTTTGCGGAAGCTCGAAATGCCGTCGCTCAATCGCAGAACGATGCCGATGCCCAGGTGCAGCA
>JANOUN010000848.1:0-6430 GCA_031416875.1 Planctomycetota bacterium
AAATTCAGCCTGCCAAACCATGAACATTCAGCCCATTTTCCGGCTAAAGCCGGGACTACAAGCGAATCTCGGACAGTCGAACTAAGAAGTCATCAGCAGGGCAGTCACCTCATGTCTGAGTTGTTAAAACGTCATCAAACGGTGTTCCAGAGTGCAGCTCTGGTCGTGCTGGGTCTGGTTGCATTCTGGCATTCAGTCGCCTTCGACTTCGTGAACTGGGACGACGTTTCGTACGTGCAGCAGAACGAGCTGATCAGGAGCTGGTCGCCGTCCAATTTATGGGGCGTGGCAACAGAAACGGTCACACGCAACTATGCACCGCTGACAATTCTGTCGTTTCTGATCGATCATACAGTCTGGGGCAACGGTCCCAGCGGTTACCATGCCACCAACGTACTGCTGCACCTTGTCAACGGGGTACTCGTGTTCCTGCTGTTGAAGCGACTGACGGGAAATCTGTTTGTGGCATGGCTGACTGCGGCCTTATTTCTGGTGCATCCCGTTCAGATCGAAAGTGTCGTCTGGATTTCATCCCGCAAAGGGCTGTTGTGCAGTGCATTCATGCTCTGGGCCGCGATGGTGCGACTGCGTCCTGAAGTGACAGCCCGACAGGATGCCTGGTACATCGGGCTTCTGATCGCGGCACTGCTGTCGAAGGCATTGGCCGTTGTCTTTCCGCCCATCGTGTTGCTGTACGACGTGCTTATTCGCCGCGAAAAAACGGCCCCTGCAATCGCGCGTCAGGTCATTCCGGGATTGCTCACACTGCTGCTGCTGTTTTACACGGCCAGCGTACAGAATACGGTTCTGGGCGGGGTGCGCGGTCATATGGACTTCAGTCTGCTGCACATCATGGCGATCGATGTCACGATCCTGTGGCAGTACATTGCCATGCTGTTCTGTCCGACGAATCTGTGCGTGATGTATGATCCGCTGACCAGTGGCATTGGGATGAAAGTTCTGGTCGGCAGTATCGCCTGGGCGGCAGTGGGCTACGCACTGTGGCGAGTTCGCAAGTCGCAGCCGTTGTGGATTCTCGGCTCTCTCAGCTTTCTGCTGCTGCTCTTTCCGGTGCTCAATTTCTTCCGGATCACGACTCTGATGAACGATCGGTATCTGTATCTGCCGTGCATCGCGATCTTCGCAATGGCCGCTGGTGTTGTGCATCGCATCGTGACATTTGCCGAATCAGAATCCGGCAGACTGGTCCAGTCCATTGGCAACAGCCTGCGAGGAATGGTTGTTGTCGCGTCACTTGCCGCATGTCTGACACTGACTCTGAAACATCTGCCGGTGTGGCAGAATTCACAGACGCTGTGGGCACACGCGATTCAGCAGTATCCGCACATGACCGTTCTGCGGATTCAGATGGCACTGACAGTTCACGCCCGCGGTCAGGAACGCGAAGCCATTCGAGAGTTGCAGCTTGCACTGCGGGAATGTCAGCCGGACAATCAGGATCGCGAACGGATGCGAGGCATGATCGACGAATGGCAAACTCAGATCACTGACCGCCGAAAAATCGCGACGGGTGTCAATCGGCAGAATGGCAGTTCAAATTAGTCGTGCCAGCAGCTCGACACTCTGAGTCGCGACTTGCGACTCCTGTAGCTTGGACATTCATGTCCGAGTCGCTGGTCAAAATGCGTGCCATCGCCTCAAAATCTCTGTGCAACAATACGCTTGAATAGCCAACATATTCCGGCCATTCGACGGACATGAATGTCCATCCTGCAGCGAGCAATCGACGCACTACGCCGCATCGCGTAAGACATCATCCACGACTTTGCGACGTTTCGAACGGCGCCGCAGCTTATGCACCCAGCGATCTTCGTTGTCACTGGTCTCGTTGAAAAATGAGCCCGAAAGCAGCCGGTAGAAGAAGAGCAGTGCGAACGCTCCGAAGACGGCCGCAAAAAATCCCTTGAAGCTGATGGGATCGATGGCCATATCGCGCCAGAAGTACAGGGCGGTGCCACAGCCGATCACGCTGCCGCCGATCCCCGTGAGCATCGTTGCCACCGCACCGCCGGGATCGCGACCGGGCATGATCGCCTTGGCGGCCAGTCCGGTCAGTGTCCCGAATCCGACCCAGCGCAAGAGTTCGTTCAGGCTGCTCCGCAGGATTTCTACGACTTCTGTTTCAGTCATGGACGGGCCTCCTGCCCGAGCCTTCCCCACTCGCAGGCGGATCAGATGTCTGTTCCAACACCTGCCTGTAAACACAACCATTCTCAGTGAGCGCACGCCGCCCCGGCCACAATCTCACATATTCTCTATTCGGCAAACGAGGACAAGCGGTCCCAGTCAGAAAAGTCCACTTTTGACACTCGCGATGCATTGAACTCAATTGTGCGGAATTTCGGCGGTTTCTGCCGATCGTTCCCGTCTTTTCACGATTCTGACCCTGCCGACGACGAATCGATAGAAACCCATCATGACCTCCATTACGCTCTGCGGAGTTGATGCGGCGCATCTGAAATCGTGCTTTACCGATGTCGAGTCTCTTTCCAATCCGGTCCGGAGCCGGGGCCTCCTCAGATGATGCGAGTAACACCAATGACGCGTGAGGACTCACTTTTTAAACATACCGCCCCACATCCCCTTTCGCGGCGCAGTTTTGTGCAGGCCGGCGCATGGGGTGTCGGCGGCATGACGCTGGCCGACCTGATGCGTCTGAAAGCGGACGGTCCTGTTCGATCTTCAGCATCAGACACGAGTGTGATTCTGTTCTGGCTCAGTGGTGGTCCTGGTCACATGGAGACCTGGGACCCCAAACCGCAGGCTCCGATGGAATACCGCGGTCCGTACGGTGCGATTGAAACCAATGTCTCTGGGATTCAGTTTGGCGAACTGATGCCGTAACAGGCCCGTATCGCTGACAAATTAGCGATCGTGCGAACGGTCAATCACGGTTACGGCGATCATACCAAGGGCAACCATTGGATGCTGACGGGCTACGAGGGTCCGGCCTTCAACGCACCTGACAATCAGCGACAGCGGCGTCCGGCCATGGGTTCCGCAGTGGCTCGACTGCGAGCCGGCAGCGGTTCCGGGATGCTTCCCTATGTGGGAGTTCCGCATTTGCGAGGCGGCACTGACAACCTGATTTCACTTTGCCGCGTATCTGGGCGGAGGCTGGAATCCGTTCGTTGTCAATTCAGATCCGAACGAAAAGAATTACAGCGTCCGGAACCTGAAGTTGGCGGACAATTTGGGTTTGCAGCGAATCACAGATCGGCGCGAACTGACGCGGTCACTGGATCGCCTTCGCGCCGGAAGGGATTCGATGCTGCGTGATTTCGACGAACACCAGCAAGCCGCGTTCGACTTACTCACCAGCAGCCTCGCTCGCGATGCATTTGATGTGTCCAGAGAATCAGACTCCGTTCGCGATCGTTACGGACGGCATACATTTGGTCAAAGCGCACTGGTGGCTCGGCGACTCGTCGAACATGGCGTTTCATTCGTCACCGTGAACTGCGTCCCATGGGATCATCACGGTTCGCCGGGGCAGTATAAAACTGAAGAAGGCGCACGACTTCTGATTCCCCCGCTGGATCGCGCCATTGCTGCCCTGGTGGATGATCTGATTGCACGTGGCATGTATGAGAAGACACTCATTGTGGCGATGGGCGAATTCGGCCGGACGCCGCGCATGAACGCGAACGCCGGACGAGACCACTGGGGCAATACCTTCAGCGTGCTCTTTGGGGGCGGCGGAATGAAGATGGGACAAGCCATTGGCCATTCCAGTGCGCGCGGAGAACATGTCGTTGATCGGCCCATCGACCCTCAGGACATTGCCGCCACGATCTACCATCACCTGGGAATCAATGCGCAGGCCGTCACGTTTTACGATCACCTTGACCGGCCGCTCCCGCTGCTGGATCGAGGCGAACCGATTCGCGAGCTGATCGGGTAAGTTCATCAGGCAGGGTTGGAGGACAGTGCGATGATGTCGACGGGAACTATCGGAGGCACCGGCATCCTTGCGGTTCTGTTGTGCATCACCCTGCCAGCCGGCGTCGAAGCACACGACAGCGCGGATGCTGTGACCGTGCTCGGGTCGCGGAATTCTCAGTTCACGATCAACGGGGAACCCGCCTTTCTGCTGGGGATCAGCTATTACGGCGGGCTGGGTGCCTCGGAGGACTTCGTGCGGCAGGACCTCGATGATCTTCAGCGCCATGGCTTCAACTGGCTGCGGGTGTGGGCCACCTGGGGGGTGTTCGAAAACGATGTCTCGGCGGTGAACGCAAGTGGTGAGCCGCGCGAGCCGTATCTGGAGAAGCTCCAGTGGCTGGTGGCGGAATGTGACCGACGTCGCATCATCGTGGATGTGACGCTGACGCGCGGCAAACGATCCGATACGTCGCTCGGCGCGGGAAATGTGCCGGTACATCACCAGGAGCCGTTTCGCCGAGGTTATGAGACCTGGTCACCCACGGCCACCGACTTCCTGACGGATCTCCGTGGCGCCGTCACCGGCGGCGCAGCAGGCTGGTGCCTCCACAATGGATCGCAGCGAAACAGTCCCGCTGGTCAGCCGCGACGATCCTTCGACCTCCGCGAACGACGCCTGTTCGATCAACTGGACATAGAAGAACTGAAGGCGATTGCAGGTGCCAGGGGTATCTTGAAAGCCGCCCAGTGAACTGTGGTTGAGCGAACTTTCTCATCGAAGACCCTATTCGGCTTGGGGACTGTCGCTTTAATCGTTTAACGGCAAGCCGCAGGCGTCGTTGCCGCGTTTCGCCTGCGCCTGCGGCTCGCCGTTAAACGAATTTTCTGACTCTGTGAACTAAAACGAGTTTATGTTAAGAAATGCCATGAAGCTGATCGCTCTGTCAATTGCGATGATCCTTTCCGTTCCTGTGATGCCAATCCCTGCACACGCCGCTGAACGCCCCAACGTCATCGTCATCCTGGCCGATGATCTCGGTTACGGTGACCTCGGCTGTTACGGACATCCGAAATTCAAAACGCCGCATCTGGACCAGATGGCGGCGGAAGGTGCGCGACTGACGCAGTTCAATACGCCGATGGCCTTCTGCGCCCCGACGCGGGCGGCTTTGTTGACGGGACGCTATCCGTTTCGCTGCGGAATGAATGGCAACCCTGCGCCGGATGGCGGGCCGGTGGCCGATGCGCTGGCAATGCCGGAGACGGAAATGACGCTCGCCCAGTTATTCCGGGATGCCGGCTACGCCACTGGCATGGTCGGCAAATGGCATCTTGGTCACAAACGCCCGGAGCAAATGCCCACAGGTCGAGGATTCGATGAGTACCTGGGAATTCTTTACAGCAATGACATGCGTCCTGTGCAGCTGATGGAAGGGACGAAATCCATCGAGCAACCCGTCGTGCAGGCATCACTCACGCGGCGTTATACGGCCCGCGCACTTGATTTCATCGAACGCCATCAGTCACAGCCTTTCTTGCTGTACCTGGCTCACGCGATGCCACACAAGCCTCTGGCCACTCCTGCAGACTATTATCAGAAAAGTGGTGCGGGTCTGTATGGCGACGTGCTGATGGATCTCGATGCGGGCATCGGGCAGGTGCTGGGTAAACTGAAGGAACTGAATCTGGACGAGAACACTTTTGTCGTATTCAACAGCGACAACGGGCCGTGGTTTGGCGGAAGCACAGGCGGACTGCGAGGCATGAAAGGCAGCACTTGGGAAGGCGGTTATCGAGTCCCGTGCATTGCCCGCTGGCCCGGAAAAATTCCTGCCGGTCACGTGAACCATGCGCCTGCCGTGATGATGGACCTCTTTGCCACAGCGCTCGCCGCCGCAGGCATCGCACCGCCTGCCGACAGAGTGATTGACGGACGGGACATTCTGCCGCTGTTCACGAGTGATGCCAAAAGTCCGCACTCGGCAGTCTTTGGCCAGCAGGGCGACCGACTCGCCACAGTCCGTGACGAGCGCTGGAAACTGCATGTCGTGCCGCCACGGGACAATTTCGCCAGCCTTCACAAACCTGGCGAACGCTGGGTTGATCCCCGCGGCCCCGACGGCGTCACGATTCTCGCGCCGTACGAACAGTCTCAGCCGAGCGATCATCCCGGACTCATTTCCGGCGACGCATCCAAACCGATGCAACTCTTCGATCTGCAGACGGATCCTGGCGAGCAACAGGACGTCGCCGCAGAGCATCCTGAGATCGTGGCCAGACTGACCGCACTCTACGACAAGATGAACCACGATGTGCCGACTCCGCCCCCATCGGAACGCAAGTCGAAGCAGAAGTAAGCTCGATTCTTGTCAATTCTTCAAGTCGCCGATGTGTCAACACCAAGCCGCACACAGTGCTGATAGTTGTAACACCCATGAGTCGCCTGTACGCTCTGCCTTCAACTTCATCCAGGACTGCAGAAGACAAATACCTGCACTTCATCGGTTACTCCGTCAAGCAAGTC